>CAXNFL010000004.1:0-36045 GCA_964201555.1 Kiritimatiellia bacterium | reverse complement strand
ATCATAACTCGGGGGTTATAGACAGGGCGATTTGTTGTGATCAGGGACTGACAGGAAATGAACAGGGTTATACTCATGATACGGGGAGCTTGCGGCCGAGGCGGCGGGTGATCTCGAGGATGCCCTGTTTGAGGGCGGTATCTTCGGCGATGCGCTTTTCGACCTGCGTGCAGGCGTGAAGGATGGTCGCATGCGTTTTGCCGAAGGCGGTGGCGATTTCAGGCGAAGAGGCCGAGGTGAGGCGGCGGCAGAGATACATGGCAACCTGCCTGGGCTGGGCCACAGCCTGGGGGCGGCGCTTGCTGGACATATCCGCCATGCGGACGTCGAAATAGTCCGCCACGGCCTTCTGGATGCCATCCATGGTCAACGCCTGCTGGTGCTCCATCTCCAGCGTGTCGCGAAGCAGCTCCTCCACGCGCGGAAGGGTCATCGTCTGGTTGTAAAGGGACGCGTAGGCGGTGGCCTTGATCAGGGCGCCTTCGAGGCTGCGGATGTTGGACTTGATGTGCTCGGCAATGAAGGCCAGCACCTCTTCGGGAAGCTTGAAGACGGACTGATCCTGCTTGTTCCGGAGAATGGCCAGCCGGGTTTCGAAGTCCGGCGCCTGCAATTCCGTGACCAGCCCCCACTCGAAGCGGGAAACCAGCCTCTGCTCGAGGCCCTGGATCTGGTTGGCGGGCCGGTCGCTGGTCAGGACGATCTGCTTGTGGGCCTGGAAGAGGGCGTTGAAGGTGTGGAAAAACTCCTCCTGGAGGCGCTCCTTGCCGGCAAGAAACTGGATATCGTCGATGAGCAGGAGGTCCACGCTCCGGTATTTGCGGCGGAACTGAAGCGATTTGTTGCACTGCAGGGCGTCGATATACTCGTTGATGAAGGCTTCCGAGGAAATATAGGTGACCTTGGAAAGCTTGCCGTGCGTCATCATGTAATTGCCGATGGCGTGCATGAGATGCGTTTTGCCAAGACCCACGCCGCCGTAGATGAAGAGCGGGTTGTAGGCCTTGGCAGGGGCCTGCGCCACGGCCATGCAGGCGGCATGGGCGAAGCTGTTGGAGGGCCCTACCACAAAGGATTCGAAGGTGAACTTGTGGTTCATCCGGGTCTCGGTGGGCTCCTCGCGGTCGCGCGCGCGGGGCTTGGCGCGTGCCGGGGCGGCGGGAGCGCTATCCATGGGAAAGAGCGTTTCCGCGCGGGGGGGAGGAGGAGGAGCGGCAGCAGCGGCCTCTTCCTGGCCGGGCTTGACGGAAAAGCGGATGCCGATTTCGGCCCCGTAGACGATCTGAACCGACTGCTTGATGAAGGGAAGGTAGTTTTCTTCAAGCCAGGTCTGGTAAAAATCGTTATCGACGCTGAGCGTCAGCGCCGACTCATCCAGAGAATCGGCCTTGATGACGCCGATCCATTTTGTATAAACATCCGGGTGAAGAAGGGCTTTCAACCGCTTGCAGGCCTCTTCCCAGACCGAAACCGCACTCCATTGACTCACGACCGTGCTCCCTGTTCACCCACTAAAAGAGAAAAGACGTCGCGAAACGCCCTTTTTCACTTCGTATTCGCATGGGTCCTCTGCTACCATTCCAACCCCAGAGGGTTATGAAAGAAAAGGCAACAGAATCTCCCGACTATCAACAGGTTGTTAACAGGCTGATCGTCGTCTATCCCCATGCACGTATGCGTGCTAGGTTAGGGGATGCGCCCCTTTCTCTCAAGTTAAAACAGCCGCAATACCCGCTGAAAAAAAAAGGCCCAACTTCAAGTGGAACAACCTTGGGACATCCCCCAGTGGTAGTGGTGACCGAAAGAGTACAACGGGCGAAAAAATTAAAAAAATGGAGCCGCCGGAGAGGGATCGTGTAACCCTTTTTGAGGGACATTTTAAGCGAAAAAGCCAATAAAAATAAGGAATTTGAACGATCATGAAAAAGTTAAGAACAGCCATCCTGCTGGCCGACATTCCGGAGAAAAATGCGGATTTACGGTATGTTTGCGGGTTTTCTGCGCCGGACCCGGTCGTCGTGCTGCTGGGTCCCGCGAGACGCCTCCTGATTGTCAATTCCATGGAGGCGGGACGGGCTCGGCAAACCGTGTGCGACATGACGGTGCTGACGCCGGAGGAATTAGCCCTTTCGGCCCAGGAAAAAGGCCGTTTTTCGGGCTGGATTCTAGGTGCGCTGCGCCTGGAGAAGTGTCGGCGGGTGCTGGTGGGCGGGTCTTTTGCCCTCGGCATTGCAAGGCACCTGGAAGCCGCCGGCATCCAGGTGGAGGTTTCCGAAAAACCCTTGTTCCCCGAGCGGGAGGTTAAAAATACGCAGGAAATCCGCGCGCTCCAGGCGGTTCAGGAGGCAACCGTCGCCGCGATGCGGCGGGCGGTTGCGATCATTCGGGCCTCGGTGCCGGATAAGAAAGGATTTTTAAAATCGAAGGGAAAAGCGCTGACCGCCGAAGGATTGCGGGCGGACATGCGGAAGTTCCTGCTGGATCGGAATTGCACGGCGCCGGAGTTGATTATTGCCTGCGGCGCGCAGGGCGCGGATCCGCATCAGGCGGGCACGGGGCCCCTGAGGGCGCGCGAGAGCATTGTGCTGGATTTCTTCCCGCGCAATATGACCACGGGGTATTGGGGCGACCTGACCCGGACCGTGGTGAAGGGCAAGGCGTCCCGGGAGCTTGCGGCCATGGAGTGCGCCGTGCGAGAGACGCAGAAAGCGGTGCTGCGGGCGGTGAAGCCGGGCGTAAACGGGGCCGATCTGCACAAGATGGCCATCCGGATGTTTGAAGAGCGCGGATTCAAAAACGCGATGAAAAACGGAGCCGCCGAGGGGTTCATTCACGGGACCGGCCACGGCGTGGGGCTGGAGATTCACGAGCGCCCGGCGCTGGCCTTGCAGGACGTCGTTCTGCAACCCGGCAATGTGATCACCGTGGAGCCGGGCCTGTATTATCGCTCCATCGGGGCCATTCGCATCGAGGATACGGTTCGGGTGACCCAGAGCGGCTGCGAGTGTCTGGCCGCGTGCCCGCCGGTGTTCGAAGTTTGAGCGGCTGCAATAATTTTCATTTTGTGGCGTTTTATCCGGTATAGGTCCCCTACAGGAGAAGATCATGAAAAAGTCGGTTTCCATTCTCGTGACGCTCACCGCATTAAGTTTGGTTGTGCTGGCGCAGGCTCCCTCGCCGGCGCCGGCTCCCGAGATGCCCCAGGCCGCGGCGGACGGCGGCGGCAAGCGCGGCCAGGCGGGCGAGCGCACGCGCTGGAGCGGCGGCGGCGGCGGCGGGATGGACGGCCAGTTCGGCCTGGATCGGGTTATGGGCGCCCTCGCGCACGGCCAGGAGCTCGGAAAAAAATTGAACCTGACGCCCGAGCAGCAGGAGCTGATCAAGCGCCTGGTTCTCGAGCAGCGCACGAAGATGGGGGAGTTTCAGGGGAAACTTCAGAAGGCGGCCCTGAAACAGACCGAGGTGCTGATGGCGGATCCGCTCGACGAGGCGGCCCTGATGGCGGCGGTCGAGGAAACCAGCAAGGTGCGCACCGAGCTAGCCAAGGCGCAGATCCAGCTTCTGCTGGAAGTGCGCAAATCGCTGACCGAAGAACAGCGCAAATCGCTGCGTGAGCTGATGCTTCAGATGAAACAGCAGCCCCCGGCCATGCGGCAGGGCGAAGAGCGCCGGGAAGAGCGTCTGAATCGCCCGGTCAAGGCCGGCAAGCAAGCCGAACGCGCACCCGCTCCGGCGGCTCCCGCCCCGGCTCCGGCCGCGCCTGCGCCGGCTCCGTAGTCCGGCAGGCGGACGCTTGAATTAAGTCAGCACCATCTCTCGCGACAGCTTGTCGGCCAGAGCCGGACCGTCGATGACCCGCACCAGGGCCAAGGCGAAATCGAAAGCGGTTCCCGGGCCCTGGCTCGTAATCAGCCGGCCATCCACCACGGTGCGCGCGGTTTGCCGGGGCGCGGCGGTGAGTTTTTTCTCCACCGCGGGATGGCAGGTGATTTTGTGCTGACCCGTTAGAATGCCGGCGGCCTGAAGGGCCAGCGCCGCCGCACAGATGGCCCCGATCCATTTACCCGCTTTGGCAAAGGCCTGGATGGTGGCCAGGACGCGCCTGTCCTGGATGAGGGCGTCCGTTCCGCCGGCTCCGCCGGGCAGAATGAGAAGATCGTAGGAAAGAGGATCCGTTTCTCCCCAGACGAGGTCGGGCTGAACCAGAACGCCCCGGGAGGCCTTTACCAGGCCGGGCGCCAGGCCAACCGTGTCGACCCGCCAGCCCGCCCGGCGGCAGACATCCACAATAATCACCCCTTCCATTTCTTCGAAGCCGGGAGCAAACGGAACCAGCGCGGTTGTCATGAGGCGTTCTCCTTAAAGACCCGGCAGCCATTCTGCCAGGTTAATTCTGCCAGCGTCTCCATCGATTGCCCCCGGCAAAGGGCCAGCTCGGCCAGGGTGTGTACAAGATAGGCGGGTTCATTCGGCTGAGAGGGCGGAACTTGGCGGGGCGCCAAGTCCGGGGCGTCCGACTCCAGCAGGAGGCGGTCGGCCGGAACCCGTGCGGCGGCGGCGCGCCCGCGGCGGTTGCCTTCCCGCGTCAGCGAGCCGCCGAAGGAAAACCAGCCATTCAGCTTGGCCAGTTCGGGAATCATTTCCGCGTCTCCCGAAAAGGCGTGGAAGATCAGGGCCGGGGGCAGGCGGGGTACCGTTTTCAACAAGGCGAGCATGGCGCCCCAGGCTTTCCGGCAGTGCAGCGAGACGGGGCGGTTCAGTTCGGCCGCGATTCGCAGATGACAACAAAGAATGTCGCTCTGGAGCGCGCGGTCAGGAGCCTCGAGGGCGTGGTCAAGGCCGACTTCGCCGACAACGGCCGCGGGCTCGGCGAGCAGGCGGGCGCGAAGCAGCGCTTCCCATCCAGCCGTTCGCCGGCCCAGGTACCAGGGATGCAGACCGTACGCCGGACGAACAGCCGGGAACCGCAGGGCCAGGCGGGCGACTGCGGGCCAGTCGGCCTCTTCGCTCGCGCAGCAGAGCATTCGGCAGACCCCCGCCTCGCCGGCTCGGCGCATGACCGAATCGAGATCGGGCGCCAGCCGGTCGTCTTGCAGATGACAATGGGTGTCGTACAATCGCATGAGGGCAGGATAGTCCGGTTTCCGGAGGATGAAAAGAACGATTGAGAAAGGGGCGGCATGCGCTAAGATAAGGGTGTCAAACGGAACAAGGAATGCGCGCCATGAAGGTCTGGATGGTTCAACATGCGGCGGGCCCGGATGTGGCCGCCAATTTGGCGGCGCTGGACGCCCGGATGGACCAGGTCGGGCCGGCTGACCTCATCGTGCTGCCCGAGGTGTTTGCCGCCCGCGGCAACGACGCCGACCTGCGGCGGGCGGCCGAGCCGCTGGACGGCCTCCAGGCGGCCTGGCTGAAAGAGACGGCCCGGCGGCATCACGCCTGGGTGCTGGGCGGCAGCCTGCTGGAGAAGGACGGCGCGCGCATCCACAACACGACGGTGCTGGTGGACCGGGAGGGGTGCGTGACGGCCACCTATCGGAAGCTTCATTTGTTCGAGGCCCGCCTGGAGAACGGCAAGCTGATCCGGGAGCAGGATGTGTATGAGCCCGGGGAGCACCCGGTCATGGCCGATATTGACGGCTGGTCTTGCGGCCTTTCGATCTGTTACGACGTGCGATTCCCGGAGCTCTATCGGCTCTATTCGAAACGGGGCGCCGCGGTGCTGATGATCCCCGCCAATTTCACGCAGAACACGGGCAAGGATCACTGGGAGACGCTCGTCAAGGCGCGCGCGATTGAAAACCAGTGCTATGTGGTGGCGCCGAACCAGTGCGGAACGAATGCCTCAACCGGAGTGTCCAGCTATGGGCACAGCCTGATCGTGGGCCCGTGGGGCGACGTGCTGGCCGAGGGCGGAGCGGAAGAAGGCGTGATGAGCGCCACGCTCGACAAGGAAGAGCTCGCGCGCGTCCGCGAGCGCGTCCCGGCCCTGAAGCATCGCCGGAATTTGTCGGAGAGTTAAGGGAGGGCCGGGTTACACCCCGGCCTCAAGGGACAGGCTTGCGCATAAGGCTCGGGTGGACCCTCGCCCTCCCGAGATCGGCGTGAGCAGGGCAAAGGAATGGGTGAGAGTGGGAGGGCCGGGTTACACCCCGGCCTCAAGGGACAGGCTTGCGCATAAGGCTCGGGTGGAACCTCGCCCTCCCGAGATCGGCGTGAGCAGGGCAAAGGAATGGGTGAGAGTGGGAGGGCCGGGTTACACCCCGGCCTCATGAGAAGGGGCATGAGTTTTAAACGAAAACATCCGACACATTTGCCAAATATAGAACGACACAACCAGGCGATTATCATTTTTCTGACTGTTTGCACAAAAGATCGCCGCGCCCTATTGGCTAATGAGGCGATGTGTCGTTTGCTTGTTTCGGCCTGGGAGGTGGCGACCACGTGGTCTGTGGGGCAATACATGATCATGCCGGATCACATTCATCTATTTTGTTCTCCAAGGGATTTGGAATCGCCGAACGTCAAAGTATGGTCCGCTTTTTGGAAAGGGCTTGTCTCCAGAGCCATCAAAGGGTGCGGCCCTGTCGCAGAAGTTTGGCGGGGCTCGGGTGGAACCTCGCCCTCCCGGGGGGAGGACATTATGGCGGATCCGTTGTGGCAGGCGCATTGCTGGGACACGCAATTGCGAAGCGTGGATCATTATGCGGAAAAATGGGAATACGTAAGGAAGAATGCGGTTCGCAAGGGGTTAACCGCAACACCGGAAGAATGGCCATTTCAAGGATGTTTAACCGAGTTGCGGTGGTAGTAACCTTGGGCTCGGGTGGAACCTCGCCCTCCCGGGGGGAATAGGGCGAATAAGGGAGGGCCGGCGTGAGGCTCGGGTGGAACCTCGCCCTCCCGGGGGGGAATAGGGCGAACAGGGGCGGGGCTCGGGTGGAACCTCGCCCTCCAGAAAAAGAAGCAGGAATCAGTCCGCCCAGCGTGTGCGCCAGACGGGCAGGAACAGCAGGTCGACAGCCTTTTGCCCGTCCTTGCGCTCGTACCGGAAACCGCGCCATAGGAACGAGACCTTGCGGAGCGACTCGCCGTTCCGGTCATAGGTGATGGCGGGAAAGACGTCCAGCGAAACGACGTCATGGTCTCGCTCGTAATGTAGCAGCCGCCACAAAATCCGGGTCCGCGTGTAATCGGTTTCGGGCTTTTCGGAGACCTCCGTCTTGCGCCAGTAATCCTGCAGGAAAAAGAGCAGGCTGAATTTCTTTTCGAGCCGCCGGCTGTTTGAATCGGCTGTGCGCGTGTAATGCCAGACCGGGAAGAAACGGTTGTCGGCGTGATAGGTCGTTCCGAGCACCTCGGTTTTTTTGGAACTCCGATCCCAGCGCGTAAGGGGACGGCTTCCGTTTTCGTAGGCGGCCAGATAGAGGATGTGCCAGCTCCGGCCCTGCGCGAGGGAAACGGTTCCAGGCCCGGAGGCCCGCTTGTTCGCGTAACCATAAAAAGGGAACAAGCTGGATTCGGTGCGGGAGTCGTCGGCATGGTAGCGGCCCCAGGGCAGGTAGAACAGGTCCCGGGTGCGGGCGGCCGGATCGGACGAGTAAAAGTAGAGCGGGAACAGCCAGCTGCCGCGCGTGGCGCCGGAGCGCCAGCCGAACAGCGGCGTCGGGAAATAGGTGAAGGTGGTGTCGTCTTTCCACCGCCCCGCGAGGAGCGTGAGGAAATAATCTTCGCTCGCGGCGTACAGGGGAAAGAGGTGGCTGCTGGAGGCGGACTCGGGGCGCGTCGACCAGGAGCGCCCATAGAGGCCCATGAGGAGAATCAAGTCGCGCTCGGTGGCGGAGGACGAATAGCAGGAAAGCAGCAGCGGGCTGCCGACGCTGGTCATGTCGCCTTGCCGCCAGCGGGCATAAGGCAGGGAAAGGAATTGGCTGTTGGCCGGATTCCGGTAGTAGAGCGGCGCCACCCAGGAATCTTCCGGCTCCGCGCCTCCGCTCAGCTTGGCCAGGCCGAGAAGCAGATAGAGCGACGTGCTGTCTTCCTTGCGATCCATCCAGGAGAGTAGAGGCGGAACGCCCGAGACGCGCCTGGTTTGATCCGCCGAGCGCCACGAGGCCCACAGGGGGGAAAGGGCGAGCTCGCGGCCGGCGCTTTCGTAAAAGAATGGAAAAAGGTACGAAGAGCCCCGCTCGTCGCCCCAGCTGAAATGGCCCAGGCCGCCCAGCGTCCAGAGATCGCTTCGCTTCTCGCTGTCCCGGTAATAGGTTAGCCCCGGAGGCAGCAGGGTGTGGCGGGACCGGTCGGCGCCGGACCAGGTGCTTAAGAGCGGCGAAAGGAACGTGTCGCCGGCGACGTCATCCCGATGGTAGTAAAGCGGAGGGATGGCCGACCACGGCTCGCCGGTGCGAGTGTCGCGCCCCCACATGTACAGGGGGGTCAGGCTGAAGGCGCGGGAGTCATCCTGATACTGGAACCAGAGCGGGGGAACAAGCGACCAGGAGGCGGAGGCGTCCCGGTGGCGGGAGTAGGGGAGCGAGACAAACAGCGATTCGTCCGGAGACTGCGAGCGATAGTAAAAGGGCAGCAGGTGGCTGGAAGAACTGTCGCCGGTCTGGCCGGAATGGTAGAGCCCGCCCCCGGCCCAGACGCTGTGGCCGGCGCCGGCCCGGCTTCCCCAGGACAGGGCGGGCACGGCATACCAAAAGCGGTCGCCGTCGGGCTCGGTCCGGCTTCCTCCGAGGAGGGAGTACCAGCGGTCCGCCTGCGTGTCGCGCTGGTGGAAGCCTACCGGAAAGAGGTACGTCCACTCGCGATCGGGCTCTTCATGCCAGCCGACGGGCAGCGAGACGAAGGACGAGGCGTCCGGCGCGCTGTGCTGGTAAAACAGCGGAAGCAGCAGGCGGGAGTGGCGATCGGCGTTGCCCCACCGCCAGCCCAGCGGCCAGGCGTACCAGCCTTCGTAATCGCCGGAGTCGTGCCGCCAGTCGGCATAGAGGGGCCAGAGCCGCGAGCCGCGCGTGCCGCCGTCATGCTTGCGGTTGAAGAAGGGCCAGAGCAGGTGCAGGCTGTAGTTCTCGCGCCCGGTGTTGAAATAGAGCCATAGCGGGAAAAACGCGTCGGCGCCCGATCCGGCCGCGTCAAACGGGTCGTCGCGATGCCAGTATAAAGGAAAGACGACGGCATAATCGTCGCCCCAATAGACGGGAAAGATCCGGTTGTCGGCGCGCTTGCGGTCGAACTGGGCCAGCGGCCAAAGAACGTTGTACTCTTTTTGGGGCTCGTGCAGGCGGTAAACGGAAAACAGCGGGCGGATGGCGGCGTGCTCGTCGGTGTGCTCGAAAACGGGCCAGAGCACCGAGAGCGCCGGATTGCGATAGTAGAGGAGCGGCCAGAGGTTGACGCGGTCCTCCGCCGGCCCCGTCCTTTTTTCGTATTCCCCGGTGTAGAAGGGGGTGCCCTTGAGGGGGGCGGAGGCGCAGCCCGAAAGGCCGGCCAGGACGGCGGCGGCCAGGAGAAAGGCCAGGGCGCGGGCGGGGCGGGAGGGCATGGCGGACTCCTGCGGTTAGTGACCGGGATCGAGGCGGAAGAGAATGTCCTTGATCTTGTTGGCGCCAAACCGTTTCCAGATGTTTGCCAGCAGCGGCTTTTTGCCGGACCGCTGGAGCTCCATCATCCAGACATGCTGGTCCACGTAGACGATGAGACGCGGACCCTCGAGGCGCGCGGGGCGGGTATGGGCGGCCACGGCCTTGCCGGCCACCTCGGGCCAGACCTGGGCCAGCTCGTCGATCCAGTCAAGGCGAAGCAGCGCGATCCGGGCCAGGACCCCGTCGAGCACGCTGCCCACGGATTCGGCTTCGGGGATAAATCGTTTCTTCACCATGGGGGGAGCATATTCCGCCCGCCCCCGGCAGGCAAGTTTTCTCTGGGCGGCGCGGAGGATAGAAGCGTATAGTCAAGTCGCTTTGCGAAACAGGAGACGAATCGTGACAGACGCTTATCTGAATCCGCCTTCCTATGTGGGGCCGCCCGAACCCCGCCACGCCTGCGCCACCCGGCGCTTCCAGGGCATCCCCGGAATCGAGCGCGCCGCGAACGGCCGGATGTGGGTGGCGTGGTATGGCGGCGGCGTGACCGAAAATCATATGAATTTCGTGATGCTGGCGACCGCTCCGGATGCCGCCGGTCCCTGGACGCCTCCGGTGCTGGTCGTCGATCCGGACGGAGACGGGCCCGTGCGGGCGTTCGATCCCTGCCTCTGGCATGACCCCGCCGGGAAGCTTTGGCTATTCTGGTCGCAGGGGTATACCGACCACAAGACCTCCCCGACCTGGGGCGTCTGGGCCATGGCCACCGCGGATTCGGGGTCCGAGACTCCCGCCTGGTCCGCTCCGCTTCGGCTGTGCGACGGAATCCTCATGAATAAGCCGACCGTGCTGGCATCGGGGGAATGGCTACTGCCCGTGGCCCGCTGGCACGTGGAGGGAAGCGCCGGCGTGGTGGCCAGCACGGATGAAGGCCGCACGTGGGAATGGCGCGGGCGGGCCACCATGCCGGATCCCGCCGACCGCAACTGCGATGAGCACATGCTGGTGGAGCGGCGCGACGGCAGCCTGTGGATGTGGGTGCGCACCCGCTACGGAATCGGGCAGAGCGTGTCGACGGACAAGGGCTGGACCTGGACGCCGGTGGCGCCCTCCGCCATCGCCCACACCGCCTCGCGCTTTTTCATCCGCCGGCTGAGGTCCGGCCGCCTGCTGCTGGTCAAGCACGGCAATATCAGGGAAAATACGGGGCGCACGCTGCTGAAAGCCTTTCTTTCGGAGGATGACGGCCGCACCTGGTCGCGCGGCCTGCTTCTGGATGGGCGGCTGGCGGTTTCGTATCCCGATGGCGTGGAGGCGGAAGGCGGCTCCCTTTTTGTCGTTTATGATTTCGATCGCTATGACGCCAAGGAAATCAACCTGGCCGTCTTTTCCGAGCAGGCCGTGCTGCGGCACGACCGGGCCCGGATCGTCCGGATCAACAAGGCCGGGGGGGCAACCACGGGAAAACGGACCCCGGTCCGGGTCCTGCGCATCGGGGAGGGGCCGCTTGTGAGCCCCGAATCCAACATCCGGCTGGGCCCCAACGTGAACGGGCCGTGCCTGATCCGTGTTCCCAAATTCGTTCAAAATCCGCGGGGCCGGTATTATCTCTATTTCGCCCACCACCAGGGCTCCTTTATCCGGATGGCCTATTCCGATTCGCTGAAAGGGCCCTATGAAGTATACGATCCGGGCGTGCTGGATTCGGTGGACACGCCGTTCCGGCAGCACATCGCCTCTCCGGAGGTGATCGTCGATCCGGTGGCCCGGAAATTCCGGATGCTCTACCACGGATGCGGGCTTACCCTGGCGAACAAAACGGGGCAAAGCCAGATGACCGCCTATGCGGAGTCGGCGGACGGGCTTCATTTCGAACCGAGCGGCGGGTACCTGGCCGAGCCTTATCTTCGCGTGTTCCAGAAGGATGGCTGGTGGTATGGCTTCGGCGGGGGCCTGGAGCGGCGCTTCAGCCGCAGCCGGGAGCTGAACAAGCCCTTTGAGGCGGGGCCCGCGCTGGAGATCGAGGGCGAGCCGTATGCCCCGTGTCCTCCCGGAAAATCACTGGATCTCGCGTTCCGCATGCGGCACGTGGCGCTGCAGCTTCGCGGGGCGAACCTGGTGATCTATTACAGCAATGCGGGGGACGCGCCGGAGCGGATCAAGCGGACTGTTGTCCCTCTTTCGGGCGACTGGACCACGTGGCGCGGCGGCCCGTGCCAGGAGGTTCTCCGGCCCGAGCTGCTTTGGGAGGGGGCGGACGAACCCGTGGCGCCGTCCGTCGGCGGCGCGAAGCATCAGCCGGTGAACGAGCTGCGGGATCCCTACGTGTTTGAAGAGGCCGGGCAAAGCTGGCTTCTTTATTCCGTGGCCGGCGAACAGGGGATCGCCTTGGCCCGGATTCTGGATCCGGAGGTTTCGTGAGCGCGAAAGAGGCAGATATTCCCGTCACGCCGGCGATCCGTGCGCTGAAGGAAAGCGGCGCGGCGTTTGAGCTGCTCACGTATACGTATGTGGAACACGGCGGCACCGCGAACGCCGCCCGGCAGCTGGGCGCGCCGGATCATGCGGTGATCAAGACCATCGTGCTGGAGACGGACGCCAAGGCGCCCCTGATCTGCCTGATGCACGGCGACCGTGAAATCTCCACCAAGCAGCTGGCCCGCGCCCTCGGCGTGAAGCACGTGGGGCCCTGCACGCCCGAAACGGCCAGCCGCCATACGGGCTATATGATCGGCGGGACCAGCCCCTTCGGCACCCGCAAGGCGCTGCCGGTTTATGCGGAGGCCACCATTTTCGAGCTGCCCGAGATCTGGATCAACGCCGGCCGCCGGGGCGTCCTGGCGCGCATGAACCCCGCGGTGCTTGAGCAGGTGAAGCCGATCCGCGTGACGGTGGCGATTGAGGCAAAGGGGGGGCCATGACAAGCGCGAACAGCATCCACATCACCAGCGGGGATTGCGCGGGCGCCAGCCTGGCGAAGGCGGGCCTTCCCGGAGCGGTGTTTGTCTGGCACGACCTTCTTTATGAGGGGCCCCGGAATCCCGGCTGGCCCACGGAACAGACGCTTGAGGCGCGGGCCCGCTTCCTGGAGAAGACAACGGCCGGCGGGCTGAGCTATGAGCTTGTTCTCAACACGCTGAAGGGGCAGTACGGAAAACTAGAAACGCTTGCGCCTGGCGATCGTGTCGTCCTCTGGTTCGACGCCTGCCTGTTCGACATGGCCATGCTGGTCCACCTCCTGGCCTGCCTGCAGACGAAAAAGGGGGTGGCCGTGGAGCTGCTGGTCGTCGACGACTTCCCCGGCGTCGTCCCCTATGACGGGCTCGGGCAGCTGAGCCCCGCCCAGCTGGCCGGAGTGTATGAGCGGCGCCGGCCGGTGACGGACGCGCAGCTCGAGTGTGCCGTCCGGGCGGACGCGGCGTTCGCGCTGCAGGAGGGGGAAGCGCTGGGGAAAATCGCCGGGCTGGAGAAGGCGGCGCTTCCCTGGGTGCCGGCCGCCGCCAAACGATGGCTTCAGGAGCGGCCCGATCCGGAAACCGGACTGGGCCGCCTGGAGCAGCTCGCGCTCGAGGCGATTCAAAACGGGAACGAGACGCCCGCGGCTGTTTTCACGGCCGTATCGGCGGCCGAAGCGCATCCGCAATACTGGGGCGACACCACGCTCTGGGCAAAGATCAACGGCCTGGCGGACCGCCGCCGTGTGATCATCGAAGGCCCGGCCCCGCGGCTGCCCCAGTGGGAGGGGCAGGGCGACTTGAAACTGTTCAGGATTGTTCCGGCGGCTCCCGCTAGAACTTGATGCCCCGCTTCTGGAGGAGACGGGCCGCGTTGTCGTGCAGCACGGCGGCCAGCTTGTCCTTGTGGCCCTTGTCGATGATGATGTCCTTCAGGACCGTCAGGCGGGCGTCGAAGTGCTCGATGGAGGCCGGCACGCCGAAGCAGGAATCCGAGCCGAACAGCACGTTTTTCCAGTTGAGGATGCAGAGCCATTCGTCTTCATGTTTCAGCGCCCAGGTGCCTTGGCCGGGGCAGGTGTCGATGTAGATGTTCTCATGGTAGGATGTGAGCTCCGCCGCCCGCGGGAAAAAGATCCGGCCGCCGGCGTGGGCCAGGATGAAATCGGTTTTCGGGAAAATGCGGGCCAGGGGCTCGATGTGGTAGGGGTCCGTGAAGCGCGTGGATTGCGGAAGATCGGGAACCACCACGCCCTTGCTGCACCAGCCGCAGTGGGAAAGGACGATCCAGCCGCGCCGGTTGACTTCCTCGAAGATCGGGCGGAACCGCTCCTCGTCGCAGTAGTAGCCGACGGTGGGCATGAGCTTGATGCCGATGAAGCCTTTGTCGCCGTATTCTTCAATCAGCCGGAGCGAGCCTTCGACGTCCGGCGGATGAATGCCGATCAGGCCGGCGATCCGGTCCGGGAACTCCTTGACCAGGGGGGCGACGCCGGGCGTCATTTCCCCGCCCCAGTGGGCCAGGGGCAAGGCCGCGACAACGGCCTTATCGAGCTTCATGGTGTCCAGGTCCCGGAGGATGCTGTCGCGGGTCCACGGGCCCTTCAGGTGCATATGCGAGTCGATCATGATGGCCGGCTTTCTTTCTCGATGTCGTACGCCTCAGGTCGGGGTTCGGCCCCACTCATAACGTTATAATAAAGAAGGCGGCGGAGATTGACAAGCTTGGGCGAAAGGAAATGATTATTCAGCGAACGGAGGGTGTGGTAATCTCAGAATTCGTCAAAGAGAGGCCGCGATATGAGCGAGAGCAATACAAAAAACAGCATGAATCCTGCCGCGGTAAGGCACCTGGTCCTGGCCAACATTGACGAGGATGAGCGTCCCGTTTCCCTCCGGGTTCTCGGGGCGTACGCCGAGGCCAAGGGAGTTAAAACAACCCTCCTTGTCATGATCAAGGAGCTGGCCAGCATCGGCCGCCCCGTCGTTTTCACCGAATCGGAAATCCGGCAGGTCCTGGCCTTCCTGAACAAGGAGAAGGTGACCCACCTCGGCTTCTACCTCATGACCGCCACCCTCAAGCCCTATGCCGCCCTCGTGAAGGCCCTGAGAAAAGCCGGGTATGGGGGAATCATCATGGCGGGCGGGGTGCACCCCACGCTCTGCCCCGAGGAGTCCCTCGTGGAGGGCGCGGATTTTGCCGTTCAGGGACCGGGGGAGCTGCCCCTTGAGATGATTCTGGAGGGCCGAGCGCCCGAAACGATTCCCGGCCTGGTTTGGCGGCAGGAGGGGAAGATCCGGAAAAACGCGCAGACACCCGAGCAGAAAATGGACCTGGATTCCCTGCCGTTTCCCCTGTTCCGGTTCGATCGCGACCTGATCCTGGTCAACGGCAAGCTTCGCCCGCTGACGTGGGGGCGGCATACCAAGTACTGCTCCTGGGACGGCCGCTATTATGACATGGCCACCTCGCGGGGCTGTGTGTTCCGCTGCGCCTATTGCTGCAATGTCAACGGGTCGCCCGTGCGCCGGGCGAGCGTGGACCACGTCATCGCCGAGCTGAAGGATCTCCGGAAGCGGGAGCCGCGGATCCAGGGCGTCAACATCCAGGACGACAGCTTTTTCTCCGGCTCCGACGCCTGGCTGAAGGAGTTCTGCGGCCGCATGAAGGCGGAGGTGGGGCTTCCCTTCATCGTCCGCATGTCGCCTTCCGTTGTGACGCAGGAGCGCATCGACCTGCTGAAATCCGGCGGAATGGAATATTGCACCATGGGGCTGGAGGCCTCGAGCCGGCTGAACAAGCAGGTGTTCCAGAGGCACGAGACGCCCCAGGCGTATCTGAAAGCCGCCCGGATCATTCTGGATTCCGGCGTCTACCTGTCCACGGACATTCTCATCAACAATCCGTATGAGAAGGAAGAGGACCTTCGCGAAATTGCCCGCACGCTGAATGCCCTGCCGCGGCCGAACTGGGGCGTGGTGGGCCTTTCGCTGACGCCTTTTCCCAACACCGCGCTTTACACCCGCTGCGTGAGGGACAAGATGCTCGATCGCTTCGCGACCGACGCCTACGACTCGATGCTCGTGGCCTCGCGGCCGGGGGGCTACCTGACGCCCCGGTTCTGGCTGCTGTTGAACATGCAGATCCTTCCCCGCATTTCGCCCGCCCTGGGCGAGCAGCTCATTGCCATGGGGCCGGACAACCCGCAGGCGCTGCGGATGGTGGAGGGGCTTGCCGCCTATCTGCGACGGACCAAGGCCGTGACCACCTGGCTGAGGGCCTATACGCCCTGGCTGTATTCGGCCGCCGGGTTCCTGTTGAAAGGGCTGTTCCGCCGGCTGAAAAAGAAGCGCGCAAACTAAGCCGTGACGGGCAGGATCAGGTGCGAAGCCATGCCGGCGGCGTGAAAGACGGTTTGCGTGGCGGTCTTCAGCTCCGTTTCGAACAAATCGTTTCCGCCCGTTTGATGATTCCTGTCGTGCAAGGGAAAGTCGGCCCCGCAGATTTCCAGGCGGATCCGGTGGCCCTTTAGAAAGCGGCAGGAGGTGGGGCCGAGGCGAATCCTGATTTCCACCGGCTCATCCGGACTGAGGGGCTCTTCCTTGTCGAGCCCGCTGCGATAACGCGCGCGCGTCATCCCGTAACAGATTTCCATGGCAGGCCCGCCCGGCGCCTCGTCCGCCAGCCGCGCAAAAAAGTCCGTGTCCCGGGCGGTGGAGGCGGCGTGGAGCACCACCTCGGGATGGCCGGCGATTTCCAGGTCGGCCTCCAGCGGCTCTGAAACATAGCGCAGGATGTCGGCCCGGTGATCGAGGCTGCGGCGATCCGCGGGCTGGGTGAACAGGGCGGCATCACAGAGAGAGGGAACCGGATCGTTCGGATCCGCGGTGTAGCGGCCGGGTGTTTCATCCGCGCAGGGAGGGCGGGCATCGAGCGCTCCGGCTGTCCGCAGAAAGAGCGTGTGAGCGCGCGCGTCGCGCGGCGGCCAGTCGTCGGCCGCTTTCCATTCGTTGGAGCCCATGACGAAGTAGCGCACCGGCGGCTCGCGGTCCACGCCGTTGTCCGCGTTGCGCAGCCACCGGTCGAACCAGCGCAGCAGCAGGCCGATGATGTCAACCTCGGCGGCGGGGCCGAAATCGAAGGCTCCCTGCTTCCGCCGGCCGGCGGACATGTGATTCCACGGGCCGATCAGCACCCGGGTTTGGGATCGCGACGCGGGGGCGCCGCCATTCCGGCGCATGCCGGAGAAATGGCCGAGCGTTCCGCTGCAGTGATCGTACCAGCCCGTGATGTCGAAATTGGGAACGATGGTTCTGGGGTGTTTGGCCGCAAGCCCCCACGGCTTGCCGGCGGGGTTGCGTAGCCAGGCCAGGGCCGACTCGGCCAGGCCGGGCGGCAGCAGGGCGGGCAGGGATGAAAGGGGCAGGGTGCGGAATAATTTCTGCTGGTCGGCGGCGGGCAGGGCCAGCGCGGCTTCCGCGGGGGTGTGCGGCGGGGGCAGGCCGAGCCGGCGGCGAAGGTCCGGCGCCATGCCCAGGAACCACCAGGCCAGCCGGCGTCCGGACTTGAAGCCGCCGCTCCAGTCGATATCGGCCATCTCCAAGGGAATGGTGCGGGCGCTCATGGCGGCGTGGTGGGGGGGCTGCAGACCGGCCAGCTGCCACTGCATCCAGCCATTATAGGAGGCGCCCGTGGTGCCGACCCGGCCGTTGCACCAGGGCTGGCGGGCGACCCATTCCACGGTATCGAAGCCATCTTCGGCCTCGCCGGTGGACGGTTCGGTGAACGGGATCCAGGTTCCCCCGGACGCATAGCGGCCGCGGCAGTCCTGCGCAAGGAAGACGAACCCGGCGTGGGCAAAGCGGGCCGCGCCGTTGTCGAGGCCGACGGCCTTGCCATAGGGCGTTCGTTCCAGGATGGCGGGGAAGGCGCCTTCCCGGTCCGGTCGCCAGAGGTTGGCACGCAGGAGGGTGCCGTCGCGCATGGGGACGGCGACGTTTTCCTCATAAAGAAGGCCGGGCGAATGCATGAATCCAATTCTGGCAGTGCCCGGCGGTTGAAGTCCAGCTAAAGATGCAGGGGCGGCGCGAATGGGGGGCGGCGCGAATGAATTGACCGCGCCGGGCTTGCGCCGTATGCTGTCGGCGAAAGGAGACAGTCATGAAACAGGACAATCACATCATTTTGGGCGTTCATGTGACGGACCGCGTGAAGAAGACCCCGCATATCCAGGAGCTCTTCGCCGAGTACGGGTGCCATATCAAGACCCGGCTGGGACTTCACGAGGTTTCCACCAGCTTCTGCTCGCCGAACGGTTTGATTCTGCTCGAAATGCTGGACGAACCCGCCGTGGCGGAGGAGCTCCAGAAGAAGCTGAACGCCATTGAGGGCGTTGATACGCAGATGATGACGTTCCGGCATTAAAGCCGAAGGGCGGCTTCAATTTTCCGGTTGGCGGCGGGGAAGGGATAGCGGCTCAGCTCGGAAAGCCTGGCCCACACGATTTCATCCGAACCCAGGGGCCGGGCGCGCCCGCTTAGCCGTTTGCAGATGAACGGGTGGAGGGTCACGGTGAAGTGACTGTAGGTGTGCGTGACCGGCGGTAGCGCTTTTCCCGCTTCCACGGTCAGTCCTGTTTCTTCCCGCACCTCCCGGATGGCCGTGGCCCGCAGGGACTCTTTCCCCTGCCGCTTGCCGCCGGGGAACTCCCAAAGGCCTCCAAGGAGTCCGCCGGCCTTGCGCCTGGCGATCAGGATACGGCCCCTGGAATCGAAGACAAGGCCGACGCCAATGGTTTCATGGCGGACCGCCCCCTTTTTTGCCTTGATGGGAAGCGCTTCCGTCCGGCCTTTCAGTCGGGCCTTGCACAGGGAATGCAGCGGACACCCGGCGCACTTCGGATTCCGCGGCGAGCAGACCAGCGCGCCCAGCTCCATGATGGCCTGGTTGAAGTGGGAGGGATTGCCGCTGAGGGCGATCGGTTTTTGCAGGAAGTCAAAAAACAGGTCGCGCGTGGCGGGCTTGGCAATATCCTCCTCCGAATTGAGGAAGCGCGCAAAGACGCGCAGCACGTTGCCGTCGACCACGGGCACCGCCTCGCCGAAAGCGATGCTGGCCACCGCCGCCGCCGTGTAGCGGCCGATGCCGGGCAGCGTCAGCAGCCCCTCGAATGTTTCCGGAAGCCGGCCGCCGTGATCCTTGACCAGGTCTCCGGCCGCCTGGTGCAGGTGGCGGGCGCGGGAATAGTAGCCCAGGCCTTCCCACGCCTTCAGGACCTCCTGCAAGGGGGCGGCGGCCAGGGCGGCCACCGAGGGGAAGCGGGCGACGAAGCGGTTGAAATAGGGAATGACGCTCGCCACCTGGGTCTGCTGCAGCATGATTTCGCTGACCCAGACGCGATAGGGCTCGGGATTCGAGCGCCACGGCATCTCCCGGCGGTTCCGCACATACCAGTCCAGCAGCGGGACGACCCAGCCGTCCTTCCGCCGAACGGGATTATTTCCATTCCTGGTCATAATTGAAGGAGGAGGCGGCGCTCTCGTCGGGGCGGGCCCGGGCGCAATCCATGAAGGTGGCCACGCCGGACTGTTCGGGAATGCGATAGGCCTGCTGCGCATAGAGCCGCACCACGCCCTCTTCGCGCACGATTTCGAAGTTCAGGCCCCGGCCGTCGGTGACGGCGCCCAGCATCGCCGGCGTGGCCCGCGTGGTCAGCATGGGCGGCCGGCCGAAGGTGAACACCTCCAGGGCGCCCCGGGCGCGATCCAGCAGCGCGTTGAGGGCCACGGAGTCCAGCTCGATCCAGGCCTGCACGCGGGTCGCGCCCTGGTCGAGCAGCTCGCGCACGGCCAGGCTGTTGCAGGCGGGCAGGGGAAACGCGGTGACGATTTTCAGGCCCGTCGCCTGGCGCAGCAGGGAGAAGCCGTAGACGGAGGTGACCCGGAACCGCTTGACGCCGCGGGCCAGGAGCACCTTCACCTGCTCCTGGATCTGGGGCAGATCGGTTTCCGTGCAGAAATCGGGAAGAATCACCTCGTCCGCGGCGATGCCGGCATTGGCTTCAGCCAGCGTTCGCGCGAGCAGGGTGGCCTTGATGGGGCTCGGCCGGCCGGGAGGCGGCTGAACGGTCAGCGTGGTGCGGTCGGGCGCGGGGAAGTAGAGGGAGGCCATCAGCCCCTCGTAGCGCGCGAGGCCGCGCCGGCCGGGCTTCAGCTGTTCGCGTTCCGGCTGCGCCTCGAGCCACTCCCAGAAGGCGCGGCGGATTTCCTTCAGCGTGGTGGCGGGGAGGAATAAGTTGCCGGTCACCTTGGCGGTGATGCGGCCCGCGCTCAGCGCCTCGGAGCGGGTGCTGGCGAACTCCTTTTCCAGCGTCTCCGGGGCCAGGGCGTGCTTCTGCGCCTCGCTGATGGCCACCGGGTAATGCCAGGGCGGCAGCCCGCCGCCGGGGAGCGTGACGGTGATGCCGGCGGCGTCGGCCGCCACCTCGAGCTCGACGGCCACGCGGGCGGGCGGCAGCTTGGCCACGCGGGGGGAGAGGTCGGGCGTCGAAATGCCGACCTTGTAGACGAGCGCGTTCGGGGCCACGGGCTTGTCGCAGAAGATGGTGACGATCTGACCCTTTTCGGCGCGGTAGGTGGACTGGCCGCCCGACTCCAGCTTGGTGACCGTGAAGACGGGCCCCTCGTCGCCCGACTCGGGCTGCACGCGCACGCGCTCGTAGATGAGCAGGCGGCGGGAGAGCTCGACCGTGAAGCGGCCGTGCTCGAGGCCGGTGACGCGGCCGCAGAGCAGGCCGGAGGCGCCCAGCGTTTCGTGCTGGAGCACGGTTTCGAAGGATTCCGTCTTGGTGAAGCCCGGGGTCCACTTCCGGCCCGTGGTGGTGGCCAGCATGGAGCGGGCCTCCTTCAGGGCGTTGGCCTCGTTGGCGGGCTCGGCGTCGAGCATGAGGCGGTAGGCGGAGACGACGCTGCGGACATAATCCTCGCGGCGGAGGCGGCCCTCGATCTTGAGGCTGGCGAGGCCGGCCTTCTTGAGGAAGGGGACGTAGTCGAGCAGGCAGAGGTCGCCGGGCGAGAAGAAGAAGCCGTTGCCCCGCTCGGAGAAGTACCGGCGGCGGCAGGGCTGCTTGCATTTGCCGCGGTTGCCGCTCCAGCCGCCCAGGAAGGAGGAGAAGAGGCAGCCGCCCGAGCGGCCGCAGCAGAGCGCGCCGTGGATGAAGATCTCCAGCTCGATGTCCGTGTTCTTGCGGATGGCCAGCAGCTCCTCGAAGGTGGTCTGCCGCTCCAGGATGATGCGGCTCAGGCCGATGGCCTTGGCGAAGTCCGCGCCGGCGCTGTTGTGGAGCCCCATCTGCGTGGAGCCGTGGATGGCGAGGGACGGGAAGCACTCGCGCAGCAGCCGCACCAGGCCCAGGTCCTGCACGATGACGCCGTCGGGCCCCATGTCGGCCAGGGCGGCGGCGATATCGGCCGCCTCGTCCAGCTCGGTCTCCTTGAGCAGCGTGTTGAGCGTGACGTAGACCTTGCGGCCGTTCTTGTGGGCGTAGGCGATGAGGCGCGACATTTCGTCGGCCGTGCAGTTGTCGCCGCGCTCGCGGGCGTTGAAGCGGGGCAGGCCGGCGTAGATGGCGTCGGCGCCGCAATCGAAGGCGGTCAGCCCGGCCGCGATGGTGCCGGCGGGGGCCAGCAATTCGGGTTTGGGCAAGGCAGGGACGGGTTGATTTTTTGAAGGAGTCATAATGTAACCGTTGATTATACCGGATCGGCGGGCTTGTTTAAAGGTAAAAGGGAAGGCCTGTCAGGGCTAGCCGATTATCACGCGGAGACGCGGAGGGCGCGGAGAAAAGTCGCTAGTGCTCTTGTATTCAAAACGCCTATACAAACGGCGCGTTCTCGCGCTATGATTACGCGGTGGTTGCGGGTGGCGGGAGAAAGAGAGAAAAATGAGACGATTGATCATTTTGTTTATTGGACTGATTCTCGCGATGCCGGTTTGCGCCGACACGGGAGCGGTTTATTTCGTCCAGATCAGCGACACACATCTGGGCGTCATGGATCACGAGCGCGTGCTGGAGCAGATGGTCGAGGCGGTCAATAAGTCGCCGTTTCCCCTCTCGTGTGTGGTGGTGACGGGCGATCTGGCCATGGATAATTTCGAGAAGCCGTCCGTCCAGGGCGCGGCCACCTCGCTGCTTGGCAGTATCCGCGTGCCGGTTCATGTGCTGGCGGGCAATCATGATATCACCGAAAAAACCACGGCCGCGACTCTGGCGGCCTGGACGAAACGCTTCGGCCCCCTCGGCGCCACGGCGGATTACGGCGGCGTGCGGTTCGTGTTTGTGTACACGGAGGGACTTTTCAAGGGTGGGGCGGCCGGCTCGTTCGATCCGTTCGCTTTCCTGGAAAAGGAACTGAAGAACGCCGGCGACCGCCCCGTGCTTCTGTTCCAGCACAGCCCGTGGTTCGAGGATTATTATGACAACGTGCTGCATCCGGGCTGGCCGGATTCGTCGCGGGCGCGGTGGACGAAGCTGGTGCGGAGCGGGCCGGTGAAAGCCGTTGTCACGGGGCACTGCCACCGCGATGAATTGCAATGGGAAGGCGCCGTGCCGGTGTATGTGTGCGAGCCGGCGGCGCGCTTCTGGGGCCGGCAGCCTTCGTTCCGCCTGTACTGCTGGGAAAACGGCCACCTGTCCTATCGCACGTGGTATATGAACGACGCCCCAAAAGGCGCCGAGGCGAAACGCAAGGGTGGCTAAATCAAGGGCCCGGCTTCGCTTTTTCCAATAAGCCGCTCAAGCCAAGGCGCTCCGCCCATTCTCCAAGAGCCTGTTCGTCCAAGGTGATTTCTTTTGCGCGCCACATGCCGGCAATGTCGCGCAGATGTTTTTCCGAGCCGCCTTCCCGGTAATATTCCAGCTTTCGGAGTATCACATATTCCGGCGGCGCCAGATAGAGACGCTCCCCCTCCAGCTCGATCGTTCTTCGCCGGGCCATTCCCCAGACGTGAAGGGGATCCTGGCCGGCCGGATAAATATCAGCCTTGAAGCCCGTTTCCATGTGAATCACATTAAAATGACCGCGCCGTTCGCGGTCGGTCTCCACGCGGAGCACTTCCGGCGGCGGGCAGTAGAAGGATTCCGGAGGAAAGGCCAGCGGCAGCTCCGCGATGCGATCCCGCGACAAGACAAGGACCAGGTCGACATCCAGCGTTAACCGGGGTTCGCCGTAGGCCATGCTCGCGGCCGATCCGGTGATCATGTAGGTGAAGCCCAGCCGGTTCAGGGGGCGAACAAAAAGAAGAATTAAATCAGTCGGTTGTGCCATATAAAAACAGCTTTCGGACTTCCGTTTTAATTTGCTCTTCCGTCCAGTCCGGATGAAACGCCTTGAGACTGGCCGCTTTCAAGGCGCGCGACTGCCAATACAACGATTCGGCGACCTTCAAGCGCCGGGCCGGCGTCATCTGCCGCAGCAGATCGCTTTGAATATCGGAATGCTCATCAATCAATACCATGGGTTTGTTTTAACAAAAAGCGGCGGGAATACGAAGCAAAAACAAAGGGAAGTCAAAGTTGTTGTCTGTCTTGTTATGCTTAAAATTGTGCGTATACTGCAAGTCGTGGAAGCGCAAGCCGTTCGACAAGGGAGTCAAAGATGGAACGCGAAGGCGATAACGGGAAAAGCGAGGAAGCGGTCTGGGCTTGCGAGCGCCGCGAGATGGTGGACGTGCTCAAGTCGTACGGCGTGCGCGACCCGCGGATCCTGGCGGCCATGGGCAAGGTGCGGCGCCACCTCTTCATTCCCGAGGACTGCCGCCTGCACGGCGATGCCTATGCGGATCACGCGCGCCCCATTGGGCAGGCGCAGACCATCTCGCAGCCGTATATCGTGGCGTACATGACCGCGATGCTCAGGCTGAAGCCGGGCGAGAGCGTGCTGGAGATCGGCGCCGGCTCCGGGTATCAGGCGGCGGTGCTGGCGGAAATGGGAGCCCGCGTCTTTTCGGTCGAAATCATTCCCGAGCTGGCGCAGCACGCGCGCGACGTCCTGGCCCGCGAAGGCTACGCGGACCGGGTGCAGGTTTTAACGGGCAACGGGCGGCGGGGATGGCCGGAGAAGGCGCCCTTCGACGCGATTGTGGGCGCCTGCGCGGCGGGCGAGGAGCCCAAGGCCCTGCTGGATCAGTTGAAAGAGGGGGGCCGGTTCATTTTTCCCGTGGGCGACTGGCGGATGCAGCGCCTCGTTTTCCTGCAGAAAAAAGAGGGCCGGGTCATCCGCAAGGTGGATCTTCCGGTGCAATTTGTTCCCCTTGTGAAAGGGGCGGGGTGAGGAGGAGCGGAGCGGTGGTAAAATTAGAGAAGGAGGCCGTTATGAGCATGGCGAGCGAGTTCCGGGAGTTTGCGGTCAAGGGCAACGTGATGGATATGGCGGTCGGTATCATTATCGGCGGCGCCTTCGGCAAGATTGTCTCGTCGCTGGTGACCGACGTGATCATGCCGCCCGTCGGCGTGCTGATTGGCGGCGTGGATTTCTCGGCGCTGGCCGTGACGCTCAAGGATGCGGTCCTGGCGGCGGATGGCGTGACGGTGGCCAAGGCGGCGGTGACGCTGAACTACGGCAAGTTCATCCAGACGGTGCTGGATTTCCTGATCGTGGCCTGGGCCATTTTCATGCTGGTGAAGCTCATGAACCGCCTGCGCCGGATGGCCGAGCGCGCCGAGGAGAAGAAAGAGGCGAAATAGCCGTTCGCGTGCCGCGGCTCACTTGGCCTATCGGCTTGGGTGGGCTTCCGAGGGTAGCCCGCGATAACGTTTTTCATAGTCTTGCAACAGTTCGCCGGGTTGTCGGCGCGAAGCGTGTAGCGCCGCACTGTGTGCGGCGGCTAAACGCCCGCCGCCACCAGGTAGGCCCAGTTGAGCAAGAGCGCGAGCGCCAGGGCGGCGATCAGCCACTTCCAGGCTTTGGCCGGGATGGGCGGCCGCGTTGGCGAGGGCTTGTTCAGCAGCCATAAGAGCCAGGCCACCATTGAGGCCAGGGCGAGACCCGTATAGATCAGGGTCATGAACGGCTGGGTGAGGAAGGCTTGCGGTAAATTGCCAGTTGTGAAAAGGACAAGCGCCCGGAAGGATCCGCAGCCGGGGCAGGGCAGGCCGGTCAGCTGGTGGGTCAGGCACAGGGGGCGGGCATGATCCGGCATCAGCCGGGCCATCAGGCCCAGGGCGAGAAGGATTGGCCCCGAGGCCATGAGCAGATAAAAAGTGGCGTGACGGGCTGTACGCATAAAAAAGGCCGCATCCGTGGGGATGCGGCCTTCCTCTTGATAAGGCTTAGAACCAGCCCTTTTTATTGGTGATGTAGGTGGCCACGAACTCTTCATCGGGCTTGGTCAGGTACATGATGCCTTCGACCAGGCCGATAATGCCCATGATGCCAGCTCCGAAGCCGCAGGTCAGCACGCTGACGAGCAGCATGATCAGGCCTTCCTGCTTGTAGCCCAGATAGAACTTGTGGATGCCCAGCGCTCCCAGAAGAATCGCCAGAATACCCGCCACCGTCTTCTTTTCAGCCCCCGGAATCTGTGTCATTTTGTGCTCCTCCTTTTCGGCAAACCATAGGTCAATACTATCAATCTGTCAAGATTGCGGGCGATCTAATCCGCTAAGATCGGCGAGCGTGATATCGGCAATGTGCGTGCGGATCAGGTCGGCCTGGCTCAGGCGGTCCGCGGGAAAGGTCTGGGCCACGGCCACGCAGCGCATGCCGGCGGCTTTGGCGGCGGCCACGCCGCTCACGGCGTCCTCGACGACCGTGCACTCGGCCGGCGCGCAGTTCAGCCGGCGGGCGGCGGCGAGGAAGATGTCGGGGGCCGGCTTGCGCAACGTGACATCCTCGGCCGTGACGACGGCGCCCCACTCCGAGGGGGGCAGGCCGATGGCGTTCAGGTTGGCCGCCACCTTGATCAGGTCCGCGCTGGAGGCGATGGCGGTCTTGAAGCCGCCGGCCCGGCACGCCTTGACCAGCGCCACCGCGCCCGGAAACACCTTGAGTCGGCCAGGCAACAGTTCCAGGTAGAGTTCATAGGTGCGTCGCTTGGCCTCGACGATGTCCAGGAGATGCCCATATTTCTCCGCCACCCCGCCGATGAAGCGGTTCTCCCCGGTTCCCACGAAGGGATGGAAATCTTCCGGCTGAACCGTCAGGCCGCGCTCCTTGAACATGGCCATGGCGGCGGCGCAAATGAGAGGCTCGGAATCGGCCAGCACGCCGTCCATGTCGAATATGACCGCTTTCACCAAACCTCCACGCCCAGCAGGGCGCATAGATCCTTGAGCGCTTCCGTGTTGTCGCCATAGGAGATGATATAGTGCTGGCCCAGCACCTTCTGGACGAAATCGGTTATGGGTACATCCAGGGTGATTTCGAGACTGGGCAGTTGCGGGGCGGGCGGCCGCCAGCCGGCCTCTTCCCAGCTTCGCGGCGTGGCGGCGGTGCCGGTGACGAGATGCAGCGCGTAGCGGCCGTTGGTGCAGGTCAGGCGAGCCAGCGTGACTTTTCCCGTTTTGACCTTGGAGACGTTCAGCAGGCCTTCCCCGAATTCGCCGAATGCGGTGGGCATGACCTTGACCGGGCCGTCCACGATCTCGGTGGGCACGTAGTCGGGCACGCCCATCAGCACGCCGTTTCGCATGAACTCGTAGAACTCCATATAGGCGCCGACCTGGCCCGTGACAAACCGCGTCATCAATTGCGTCACGGCGCCCAGGACGTCGTTTTCCGGCACGGTGCAGATGTCATCCTCCTCGTGCAGGAGCATGAACGCGCCGGCGGGCGCGAATTTCATCAACTTCTTGACGCCGTCCACATCCTTGAGTGAAATAGCCTGGTAGCCCCGCTCGGCCACTTTCGCGTGGACGCCCAGGTAGAGCCGCACGCTGTTCTCGATCGTGCCGGCGGCCGGCGGCTTGGTGAAAGCCCAGCGCTTGCGGATCGCGGCGGCGAGTGCTTGGACGTCTGTCTCGGCGACCTTCTCCATGAGCTGCGCCACCTCGAGCATTTCGAAAACCTCGACCTCGGGGCCGATCGTGCCGCGCAGCGACACGCCGTCGTGAAGCGTGCCGTAGAGGTTCATGTCCCGGTAGCCCATCATGCCGATCCGCGCTCCGCGCAGGAGCGTCGCGGCCCGGGCGGCCTTGGCATAGCTCAGGACCGGGCCCAGTTCGGGCGCTTCGCCGTAGAACGTGGGCACGTATTTGAAGCGGTAGCCGAGATCCTGCATCGGCTTACGGAGCGCCGTGGTGCCGGCCTGGTCGGCGGTAGTGACAAAGCGGCCGCCCTCGCTCCAGCCGGTGAGCCCCCACAGCACCATGGGCTTGTGGCGGAAGGCGTCCGCGATGGCGATGACGGCGTGGGAGGGAATCCAGCCCGCCACGCAGAGGATCAGCAGGTCGAAGTCGCCCCGGCCCAGCTCCGCGATCGCCCGCGCGACATCCCGGCCGGCCGGATCGTCGCTCACGGGCGCCGTGGCGATCAGGTCCAGGCCCTGGGCGGCCAGGAGCTGTTGGGCTTCCGAGCACTTGCGTTCGATCAGGTCACGCGGCGTGTTGATTTCGCCGAATCCCACAAAACCGGCCTTGATAGTGCGCATCATGGTGTTTTCCTTTTTTCGCCTGACCACCGCTTATCAGCGGCGGCTACCCGGATGCATTGTTCTTCCTTGTAACCTGACCACCGCTTATCAGCGGCGGCTACCCGGGTGCTTTTTTCTTCTATTTCCACAAGTTCCCAATTTCGCGAAGCGTGGCTTCCACCAGCGCCCGGCCGCCTTCCGGCCCTACCATGCCGTTCACCGGCAGGGCGCCGTAGCCGCCGCCTTGCACCGCGCGCTCCGAGGGCAGGTAGCCGCCGCGGCCGCCCGCCAGCTGAACCACGAACGTCTGCGCCGCCGGGCACCGCGCCTTGATCTGCTGTCCGTAATCGAGGAACAGCTCGAAGGGGTTGGTGGCGAACACCGCGTCGCCCAGCCGCAGCACGTGGAGCTCCATCGCAAAGTGCGGGTCGATCTGCCGCGCCTCGTGCAGGTTGAGGACGCCTTCGTGATTCCGCATGAGGACGAACTTCATCGACTTGTCGTCATACGGCCCGGGTCCGCCCTTCGCTTCGCGGCGTTTCATATCGGCCAGGAAGAGGGCGAAAGCCGACTTGGCGGACCCCTTGTCCTTCGGCTCCGTGGCCTTGAGCCGGGCCAGCCCCCGGCGGGCCGCCGCAACTTCGCGGGGCGTCACCGGGCGCAGCGGCAGCGCGAGGTCCGTGACTGTATGCGAAAAGGGAACTGCTTCCCGGATTTTTTTGCGCGCGGCCGGAAGCGCCTCCAGCACGCACTCTGTCACCAGCCGCCCCTTTTCGAGCACGCCGCTTTCGTTCCAGAAATCGAAGCCCTCGCGGCCGTTCCGGGTCAGGTCGCGCGGGGACTGGTCGCCGGCCGCGCTGATCTGTGCCAGGACGAACACCTTTTGCCCCAGCCGCCGGGCCAGCAGTTTGCGAACTTCGCCGAAGTAATCGGCCGAGACCTTGTATTGGGCTTCCATGATCTGGGCCGGGCAGGCGAGATTCACCACCACGCCGGTCAGTTTTTTCGCGGCATCCCAGCAGTAGAGCAATTCCACGCCGTGATCTTCCGAGCCTTCGAGCCCGAGGAAGTCCGGCTGGTCGGTCCGGCCATACATCATGGCGGTCCCGTCGGCATAAGTCGGCCGACGGCAGTGGCCGAGGGCCGCGTGGCCGAGGGCCGTGCTGATGCCGCCGGGCTGGCGGGCCTTCCAGGCGGCGACCGCGGCGGCGGCGATTTGCTTCAGCACGAAGGCCTGGTAGCGGTTGCCGGCCTTGCCCGAGGCGGGGAGCCACGGCAGGAACGACGGCTCCGGCGCCGGCGCGGCATGCGTGTGCGTGGCGTTCAGCACGAGCTTTCGCGCGTCGAAGTCGGGCGCGAGCTTCTTCACGTGCTCCCGCACCTTTTCCTGGTAGTCGGCGGAGAGGAAGAGCAGGTCCGTGGAAACCAGGATGGCCTGGGCTCCCGTCTTGCGCCCGCCGGCTTGCTCCACAGCCCAGGCCGTGACGCTGAGCCGGGAGTGAATGCCGCGGGAGAATCTGTCGTAATATTGGCCCGAGAGGGAAAGGCGTTCTTTCGGCGTGATGTCTTTCGACGACCAGCCGATCAAGAGGGGCGCGTTCTTCATGGGAGGGAGGGTCCTTTTGGAGAGGGTTCGGGGAAGAGGGTTCTGGTGCCTGTGTTCAAGTCGCAGTAGGCCTGATAGGCGGTCGCATAGGCCTCCCGCGTGCCGGCGGCCGGCGCGAGGCGGGCCCGGATGCGGACCATCCGGTCGCGGGCCTCTTCCAGGTTCCGGAAAAGGCCGGCGTTGACGCCGGCCAGCATGGCGGTGCCGAGGCTGGTGGTTTCCTCGCACTCCATGGTCAGGATGTCCTTCCGGCACACGTCCGCCTTGATTTGGAGCCAGAGCGGGCTTTTGGCGCCGCCGCCCAGGGAGCGGATTTCCGTGACGGGCGTGCCCAGCCTTTCCAGCATATCGAGATTTTCCTTCAGCATGAAGGCCACGGATTCGAGAAAGGCGCGGACGATGTGGCTCCGGCGATGGCCGAGCGTCAGGCCCCACAGGACGCCGCGGGCGTTCGGATTCATCTGGGGCGTACCGGCTCCGCAGAAATGGGGGAGGAGCGTGAGGCCCTCCGAGCCGGGCGGGACAGCGGCGGCTTCCGCGGTCAGCGTTTCGTAGGAGGCGCCGGCGCCCAGCTCGTCGCGTAACCAGCGGAAGGCCATGCCCGCGGTGGGGACCCAGGGAAGCAGTGCGTAGCGGTCGGGCCGGGCGTGGCAGTAAAGCCCGACGCGCTTCAGGGGATCATAGAGGGGCTTCTCGAGGGTTGCGCAGAGGGCCAGGGCCGCGCCGGTGGTTTCGGTGACGATGCCGGGCTCGAGGTTTCCGGCGCCGATCGTGCCCGCGATCTGGTCGATGGGCGCGCCGGAGACCGGGATGCCGGCCGGAAGGCCCGTTTCCGCGGCGGCGGCGGGGCTGACCGGGCCGGCGGCTTCGCCGGGGGTCAGCAGATCGGGCAGCTGGGAGGGGGTGATCCCCAGGGCATTGAGCATCTCCGGCCACCAGGTCCGGCGGACGAGGTCGAAATAGAGGGTGGAGGGGTTGAGGGCGGGATCGGTGGCGTAGCGGCCGGTGAGCTTGTAAAGGAGGTAGTCCGCCGGGAGAAGAAACTTCGCGGTGCGGGCGAAGAGGGCGGGCTCGTGGTTTTTCAGCCAGAGGATGCGGGTGGCGGTCCAGGTGGGGGCCATTTCCTGCTGGCCGGTGATACGATAGACCTCGTCGATGCTGAAGAGGCGGCCGAGCTCCGCGGCTTCTTCGCGGGAGCGGTTGTCGAGCCAGACGATGGCGTTCCGGAGCGGCCGGCCCGCCTTGTCGAGGGCGATCAGGGTTTCGCCCTGGCTGGTCACGCCCACGGCCGCGATCTGGGCGGGGGCAACGCCGCCGGAGCGGAGGAGGGAGCCGATGACCTCCCGGGCGGCGGTCCAGTAGGTGTCGGGGTCGAGCTCGACGAGATCGGGCGCGGGCTTGAGGAGGTCGTATTCGCGGGAGCAAACGGCGCGGGCCCGCCCGTCCGTATCGAACAGGACTCCTTTGAGCGCGGTGGTGCCGACATCCAGGGCGAGTAGGTAAGCCATGCGCTGCATCATTTCATTTTCAGGCGCGCCTGTCAGTGGCTTTTTTCTCGATTTCTCGGGAGGGGGCGAACACTTGTGCTTGAGTCCCCGCTGTGTTTGTTTAGAATATCAGCTTATTTCAAGTGCCCAGGAAAGGATGAATATGGCTTCCATCAAGAAAGTCGGGATTTTGACGGCCGGCGGACTGGCCCCCTGTTTGAGCTCGGCGATCGGATATCTGATCGACCGCTACACCAAGGTGGCGCCCGAGGTTGAAATCATCGGGTATGTGAATGGCTACATGGGCCTCCTCAAGGGGGAAAGCCGCAAAATCACCCCCGAAGTCCGCCAAAACGCCCTGAAGCTGGCCGAGTTTGGCGGCAGCGCGCTGGGCAACAGCCGCGTGAAGCTGACCAATCTCAAGGACTGCCTCAAGCGCGGACTCGTGAAGGAAGGCCAGGACCCCCAGCAGGTGGCGGCTGATCAGTTGACGCGCGACGGGGTGGATGTGCTGCACACCATCGGCGGCGACGACACCAACACGGCGGCCGCCGAGCTGGCCGCCTTCCTAGCCAGGCACCAATATAAGCTGACCGTGGTGGGCCTGCCCAAGACGGTCGACAACGACGTCTATCCGATCCGCCAGAGCCTGGGCGCGTGGACAGCGGCCGAGGAAGGCGCCCGGTTCTTCTCCAATGTGGCGGCCGAGCACAGCGCCAACCCGCGCATGCTGATCGTGCACGAGGTCATGGGGCGCAACTGCGGCTGGCTGACGGCCGCCACCACCTCCGCCTACCGCAAGCTGCTGGACGGGATGACCTTTTTCCCGGATCTCGGCCTGGGCCGCGGCCAGCGCGAGGTGCACGCCGTGTACGTGCCGGAGCTGGCCATGGACCTGGCGAGCGAGGCGGCCCGCCTGCGCGAGGTCATGGACAAGAACGATTGCGTTAATATTTTCGTTTCGGAAGGCGCCTGCCTCGAGGTCATCATCAAGGAGATGGAGGGGCGCGGCGAAGAGGTTCCCCGCGACGCGTTCGGGCACGCCAAGCTCGACAAGGTGAACGTGGGCGCCTGGTTCGGCAAGCAGTTTGGCGAGATGCTGGGCGCCGAGAAGACCCTGGTGCAGAAGAGCGGCTACTACGGCCGCGCGGCCGCGCCCAACGCCGAGGATCGCAAGCTCATCCGCCGTTGCGCCAACAAGGCGGTCGCCTGTGCCCTCAAGGGCAAGGGCGGCGTGGTGGGCGAGGATGAGGACAAGGGCGATCAGCTGCGCGCCATCGAGTTCCCGCGCATCAAGGGCGGAAAGCCCTTCAACACGGACCTGCTGTGGTTCAACGAGCTGCTCCAGGCCATCGGCCAGCCCAAGGGCGCGAAGGTGGAAGTGAAGCATTAGGAGGTCGTCATGGCTCTTCAGGGAAACATGCTGATCGGGCAGAGCGGCGGACCCACCGTGGTGATCAACCAGAGCCTCGTGGGCGCGGTGCTGGAGGCGAAGCGGCACAAGGCGATCGGCGCCATCTACGGCGCCCGCCACGGCATGAAGGGCATCCTGGAGGAGTCGTTTATCGATCTACGGCGCGAATCCCAGTCGGCGCTCGAGGCGGTTGCCGCCACGCCGGCCGCGGCGCTCGGCTCGGCGCGGAAGAAGCCGACGCCCGAGGAATGCGTCCGCGTCTTCGAGATCCTGAAGAAATACGACATCCGCTTCTTTTTCTATATCGGCGGCAACGACTCGGCCGAGTCCGCCCACCTGATCGACGAGAACGCCAAGCGGGTCGGGTACGAGCTGGCCTGCTACCATATTCCCAAGACGATCGACAACGATCTGCGGGAAAACGACCATACGCCGGGGTTCGGCAGCGCCGCCCGCTTCGTGGCCTGCGCGGTGATGGGCGATACGCGGGACTGCCGGGCCATGCCGGGCGTCAAGATCGACATCATCATGGGGCGCAACGCCGGCTTTCTGACGGCCGCCACGGCCCTGGCCCGGACGCGTCCGGACGACGGGCCGCATCTGATCTACCTGCCCGAGCGTCCGTTTTCGTTCGATCGCTTTGCCGACGAGGTGGAGGCCGTGTATGCGCGGCTGGGCTATTGCGTGGTGGCTGTTTCGGAAGGCATCGCGGACGCGTCGGGCGCGCCGATCGCGGCGAAGTTTTCAAAAGAGGTCGATTCGCACGGTAATGCGCAACTGAGCGGCACGGGCGCGCTGGGCGATTTGCTGTCCGCCGAGCTGAAAGCCCGCAAGCCGGCCATCACGCGCGTGCGGGCCGACACCTTTGGCTATCTCCAGCGCTCGTTCCCGGGGCTGGCTTCGGCGGTGGACGCCCGCGAGGCGCGCCAGGCCGGCGTGCAGGCCGTGCGGCTGGCGCTATCGGCCGAGCCGGCCGGCACCGTGGTGATCCGCCGGCGGCCGGGGAAGACCTATGGCGTCCGCTTCGAGCGCATGCCGCTGGCGGCCGTGGCCAAAGAGACCCGCCACATGCCGGACGAATTTATTTCGCTCTCGGGCAGCGATGTGACCCCCGCCTTCCTGGCGTATGCGAGGCCGCTCGCGGGACCCCTTCCCAAAATGGGCGTGTTGAAGGCCGTGCCGGTCCGCAAGCGGGCGTGAGCGGAAAGAACGTCTATTCGGCTTGAAGGGGCGGCGGCTAGCGGCGCTCGGCGAAGGCCCGGAGGGAGACCGCCAGGCGCGGGAAGGCCGCGAGGAGCTGTTTGTCCGCGGTGATCAGCGGCACGCCCCGATCCAGCGCCAGCGCGGCATATTCACAATCGTAAGCCGAGCATGGGGTGGCGGACAACAGCGGTAGAATCCGGTGCGAGGGAACGACGAACTCGTGGCCGGTCATGTGGGACTCCGCGCCTTCCAGGCAGCGGCGCGCGGCTTCGAGTCCCAGCGACCCCCGGCGCAGGTAACCGGCCAGGATATTGCGGAACTCTGACCGCCACAGGAACGGGGCCAGCCATTCCGGATCCCGCCGCAGGGCCTTTTCCGCGAACGGGGTCAACTCGCCCGGCAGCCACAGGTAGGCAATGACGTTGACGTCCACGACGATCACGAACGGCCTTTGTCTTTGAAGGCGGCCAGATCGACGCGGGTGACATAGACGCCGGCGGCCTCCCGGGCTTCCCGGGCGCGCTGCGCGAGGGCTTCCGCATCGAGGGGCTCGCACCGGAGAAGGCTTTCCAGGGAGACGAGAATTTCGCGATTCAAGCTTCGGCCATGTTCCCGGGCGCGAGCCTTCAAGCTCTGGTGCAAGGCCGGAGGCACATCTTTCAGCGTGATCGTTTTCATAATAAAACCGTAACACATCCGAAATGGATGTCAAGGTGGGGAACGCTTACCAGCCGTAGAAGCGGATGCCAATGACGGCGTTCAAGTCGATCTCCACGTCGGGCGACAGATCGAGGACCGGCGCGATCTCGGCGAACAGCTCGACGTCTTCGGCGTTGAAGAAATAGGAGAGGCCGGCGGGAAAGCGGATTCCCGGCTCGTAATCGCCGTCGTCGGGGCCGTTGATCCGGGCGCCGAGGCCGGTGACCAGGGCCAGCGAGGGAAGATTGAAGAAGCGGCCGACCTCGAAAATGTGCAACACATAGTCGGCCGTGCCCTGCACCGAATAGTCGCCGGCCGGATTGACGCCCAGCCCGAACACCCAGGCCTCGTCCTGGTCGACCCACAGCTTGGCGGTCACGCCGAGGGGCTCGCCGACCGTCACGCCGTACCCGGGGCCTTGCGCGGCGGCGGGCGCGGTGGCGGGCAGAAGCAGGGAGCCGAGGAGGAGGAGAAGAAAACACAAGCGCATGGGGGTCCGTTAGGTGTGGGCCGGGGTGGTGGCGGCCGGTTTCCAGGTGCGGCCGGAGTGGACTTCCAGGGTCTTGGCCGTGGGCGGCAGGGCGCGGATAAAGAGCGCGAGCGGGCAGTTCGCGTGGCGGCCGCATTCGCCCTGGCAGAAGCGGGCGCGGACTTCCTCGGCGAACCGGTCAAAGTGATGCTGGAGGAAGTCCTCCGTGGCGGCGTTTTCGCCGACATCGCGGCCGACGCGCTCGCTGAGAAACCATTTGTTCTCCGCGAGGGCTTGGTGGAGATGCTTTCGGAATTCGGCCATGTAGCGGCTGAACTCGGGGCAGGCAGCTTGAGACGACGCACACATAATTAAAGTTCCGTTGCGTTTAATTATTTTAATCGTACCACAACCCTTGCCAAAAGTGTATAGTCAAATTGTTTTGGAGACAGGGAGGGATCGGCATGAAAGTGGCGGCAGTGGCAAAGCAGGGCGAGGGCGAGGCGACCGCCCCCTTGTTGTGCGAGGTTTCCTGGGAGGTGTGTCAGCAATCCGGTGGCATCTACACCGTGTTGCGGTCCAAGGTGCCGTCCATGATGCGCGTGTGGGGAAGCCGGTATTGCCTCGTGGGCCCCTGGAACCCCCAGCTGTCGCCGGTCGAGTTTGAGGAAACCAAGGCGACCGGCGAGATCGCCGTCGCCGTCCGCGAGCTCCAGAGCAAGGGCTTCGTGGTCAAGACCGGCATCTGGCTGGTCACGGGGCGGCCGCGGGTCGTGCTGGTGGATCCGCAAAGCGTCATGAGCCGCCTGTCCGAGATCGAGTATCTGCTGTGGGAGCATCATCACATCGGCCTCCTCGGCGCGGAGCCGCTGACGCACCAGGTGGTGGCGTTCGGCTTCCTGGTGGGCGAATTTTTCCGCGCCCTGGCGGCCGCGGCCGGCGGCCGGCGGATCATCGGCCATTTCCACGAATGGATGGCCGGGACGGCCATTCCGGAATTGCGCCGGGAGCAGATTCCGGTCGGCATCGTCTTCACCACCCACGCCACGCTGCTGGGGCGGTACCTGGCCATGCAGGACTCGGGGTTTTATGATCATGTGCCGTTCGTGGACTGGCGGGCGGACGCCCGGCGGTTCAACGTGGAGCCGCAGGTGCTGCTCGAGCGCGCGGCGGCGCACGGGTCCCACGTCTTCACGACGGTCAGCGACATCACCGCGTTCGAGTGCGAGCACCTGCTCGGGAGGAAGCCCGACGTCATCCTGCCCAACGGCCTGAACATCCAGCGGTTCGCGGCCATGCACGAGTTCCAGAACCTGCACCGGATCTACAAGGACAAGATCAGCGAGTTCGTGATGGCCCACTTTTTCCCGAGCTACACCTTCGACCTGGACCGGACGCTGTACCTGTTCACCTCGGGCCGCTATGAGTATGTCAACAAGGGCTTCGATTTGTCGATCGACGCCATGGCCCGGCTGAATGAGCGGCTGAAGGCGATGCCCGACGCCCCGACGGTCGTGTTCTTTATCGTCACCCGCCGGCCCAGCCGGTCGGTGAATCCCGATGTGCTGCAGAAGCAGGCCGTGCTGCAGGAGATCCGGAGCACCTGCACGGCGATCAAGGACCAGGTGGGCGAGCGGCTGTTCAAGGCCTCGGCCGAGGGGAGCTGGCCCCGGATGGATGAGCTGGTGGACGAATATTGGCGGCTGCGGCTGCGCCGCATCCTGCTGGCGTGGAAAACCCCGCGGCTGCCGGCCGTCGTGACCCATGACCTGGAGGACGACCGCAACGACGAGGTGTTGAACAAGATCCGGGCGTGCGGCCTGTTCAACCTGCCCCAGGACCGGGTCAAGATCGTCTATCATCCGGACTTTATCTCCTCCACCTCGCCGCTCTTCGGCATGGATTACGATCAGTTTGTCCGCGGCTGCCACCTGGGGCTGTTCCCGAGCTACTATGAGCCCTGGGGATATGCGCCGCTGGAGGCGATGGCCCTG
>CAXNFL010000003.1:0-36825 GCA_964201555.1 Kiritimatiellia bacterium | reverse complement strand
CCGGTGTTCGAGGAGCAGAATCTGGCTGTTGACCACAACATGGTGGTCATGCAGGTCCTCCGCGAGGTCGCCGAGCGCCACAACTTCGCCTGCCTGCTGCACGAGAAGCCCTTCGCGGGCGTCAACGGCTCGGGCAAGCACAACAACTGGTCGATTTCCGGCCCCGACGGCAAGAACTGGCTCAGCCCGGGCGCCAACCCGCACGACAACGCCAAGTTCCTGACCATGATCGCCGCGATCATGAAGGGCGTGGACACCTACGCCCCGATCCTGCGCGCGACCGTGGCCTCGGCCGGAAACGATCACCGGCTGGGCGCCAACGAGGCGCCGCCCGCGATCATCTCGATCTTCCTGGGCGAGCAGCTGACCGACATGATCGCCCAGATCGAAAAGGGCGGCAACGCCAAGACCAGCACCAAGGGCGGCTCGATCCAGATCGGCATTTCGGGATTGCCCGACCTGCCGCGCGATGCCACCGACCGCAACCGCACTTCGCCCATGGCCTTCACGGGCAACAAGTTCGAGTTCCGGGCGGTCGGCTCCAACATGAGCTGCGCGGGCTCCAACGTGGCGCTCAACACGATGGTGGCCTGGGCCATCGACGAGATCTGCACGACGCTCGAGAAGAAGCTGGCCGGCGGCGCCGATTTCAACGCCGCCTTGCAGGAGCTGATCCGCGGCATCGTGCGCGACCACAAGCGCATCCTGTTCGACGGCGACAACTACACCGAGGCCTGGCGGAAAGAGGCGGCCCGCCGCGGGCTGCAGAACCTGACGGCCACCCCGGCGGCCCTCAAGGAGCTGGTCGCGCCGTCCGCCATCGCCCTGTTCGAGCGCTACGGCGTCCTGACCGCCCGCGAGCTGAAGGCGCGCTACGAAGCCTACCTGCACGCCTACGAGCACACCGTGGCGCTGGAAGCCAACTGCGCGCTGACCATGGCCAACACCATGATCCTGCCCGCGGGCCTGGCCTGCGAGCGCGACCTGGCGGCGACCCTGGCGGCCGGCCGCGGGCTCAGCGCCCACGCCGGGCTGCGCAAGATCGCCAAGTCCGTGGCGAAGCACGTGGACGAGCTGGTGGCGGCCATCGCGCAGATGGAGAAGGCCCTGGACGGGCACGAGTCCGCCAGGATCCTGGCCGCGATGACGGCGCTGCGGAAGGCCGGGGACGCGCTCGAAGAGCACGTGCCGGCGGACCTGTGGCCGCTGCCGACCTATGGCGAGATGTTCTTCCTCTTGTAAGAGGGAAAGGAGAGGGAAGGCTGTGTTGACATTCACGAAGATGACGGGGATCGGGAACGACTACGTTTACATTGACGGATTCCGCCAGAAGATCAGCCAGCCTTCCAAGCTCGCCGTGGCCATGTCGAACCGCCATTTCGGCGTGGGCTCCGACGGCCTGGTTTTGATTCTGCCTTCCCGCAAGGCCGACTGCCGCATGCGGATGTTCAACTCCGACGGCAGCGAGGCCGAGATGTGCGGCAACGCCATCCGGTGCGTGGCCAAGTTCGCGCACGACCGCGGGCTGGTGAAGAAGACCCGGATGACGGTGGAGACGGCGTGCGGCATCAAGCCGATCACGCTGTCGGTCCGCCACGGCCGCATGGTTCTCGCCACGGTGGAGATGGGCGCCCCCATCCTCGAGCCGGCGCTGATCCCGGTGGCCGCGAAGAGCAACCGGATCAAGCTGGGCGGGCTCGACTGGACCTGCGTCTCCATGGGCAACCCGCATGCCGTCACCTTCGTCAAGAGCGTCGCGGCCGCGCCCGTGCTGGACAAAGGGCCGGTTTTCGAGCATGCTTCCGTTTTTCCGCGCCGGTGCAACATGGAGTTCGCCGAGGTCGTGAGCCGGACGCGCATCCGCATGCGCGTCTGGGAGCGCGGCGCCGGCGAGACGCTGGCCAGCGGCACGGGCGCCTGCGCCACGGCCGTGGCCGCGGTGTTGAACGGGCTGACCGGCCGGAAGGTGGATGTGGAGCTGGCCGGCGGCACGCTGCACATTGAGTGGAGCGAGGCCGATAACGGTGTGCGCATGACCGGCGGCGCGGAGTTCGTGTTCGACGGCGTGTGGCTGAAAGGGTAAGGCGCGATGGACTCGTATATTCAGGAAATGTTCGCGGAGCGCATTGGCGGCAACCGGTTCGGGCGGGACACCGTCCTTTACAAGTTCGAGAAGATCAAGCGCGCCAAGCGCGAGGCCCTGGCCGCTCATCCGGGCGTCGACCTGATCGACATGGGCGTGGGCGAGCCGGATTGGATGGCGGACGGCCGCATCGTGCGGAAGCTGTACGACGAGGCCAAGAAGTGGGAGAACCGGGACTACGCCGACAACGGCATTTCGGCCTTCAAGGTCGCGGCCGCCGCCTACATGAAGGAGGTCTACGGGGTTGAGGGGCTCGAGCCCGAAACCGAGATCATCCATTCGATCGGCTCCAAGCCGGCGCTGGCCATGCTGCCGCAGGCGTTCATCAACCCGGGCGACGTGACCCTGATGACCGTTCCCGGCTATCCCGTCACCGGCACGATGACCAAGTGGCTCGGCGGCCAGGTGCACCCGCTGCCGCTGCGCGAGGAGAACCATTTCCTGCCGGACCTGGACTCCGTTCCGGCCGACATCCGCCGCCGCGCCAAGCTGCTGTACATCAATTACCCCAACAACCCCACCGGGGCGGTGGCGACGCGCGAGTTTTTCGTCAAGGTCATCGCGTTTGCCAAGGCGAACCAGATCATCGTCATCCAGGACTGCGCCTACGGCGCGCTGACGTTCGACGGGCACGCCCCGCTGTCGATCCTCTCCATCCCCGGCGCCAAGGATGTGGCCGTGGAGGTGCACTCGCTCTCCAAGGCCTTCAACATGACGGGCTGGCGCCTCGGCTTCCTGGCCGGCAACGAGAAGATCATCAAGGCCTTCGGCGCCGTGAAGGACAACAACGACTCCGGCCAGTTCAAGGCCGTCCAGCTGGCCGGCGCCTTCGCGCTGGCGCATCCCGAGATGACCGAGATGACCGCCAAGAAGTATTCCCGCCGGCACGATCTGCTGGTGGGGGTCCTCAAGGAGCTGGGCTTCAAGGTCCGCAAGCCGAAAGCCTCGTTTTACCTGTACGTCGAGGCGCCGGCCGGCGTGAAAAACGAGGCGCGCTTTGAAACGGCCGAGGACTTCTCGCAGTGGCTGATCCGGGAGAAGCTGATCTCCACGGTGCCGTGGGATGATGTGGGGCGCTACGTGCGCTTCTCCGTCACCTTCATCGCCGAGACCCAGCCGGAAGAGCTGCGGATCATGGAAGAGATCAAGTCCCGCCTGGGCGGCGTCGTGCTGGAGTGGAACTAGGGATGGAGGACGGGGCCTCCATCTGGACCGGCATTCCCTACCGCGAAACGCCCCAGCGCACGCTCTCCCTGGACCTGCGCGTGCCGCGCTCGCCCAAGCCGCCCCCCCTGATCCTCTATATTCCCATGGGCGGGATGCGCGGCTGCCGCCGCGATAACGCGCCCTGGTGGATGACCGATCACGGCTTTGCCATGGCGTCGATCGAGTGCCGCGTCAGCAGCGAGGCGACAGCCCCCGCCCAGACGGACGATTGCAAGGCGGCGGTCCGCTGGCTCCGCAGCCATGCCATTCAATATGGGTACAGGGGCGACGCCATCGGCGCCTGGGGCCATTCGGCCGGCGGCCTGCTGGCCTCGTTCCTGGGGGTCTCCGGCGACGTGGCCGCGGTGGAGGGCGAGGGCGCCTACGCGGGCGTGTCCAGCCGGGTTCAGGCGGTCTGCGATTGCTGCGGCGTGCCCCACGACTTTTCCTGGTTCAAGCGGCCCGCTATCCTTTCCCGCTTCGCCCCCGTGGCCGAAAACCTGCGCCTCTACCTGGGCGGCCCGGTCGAGGAGCGGGAAGCGCTGGCCCGGGCCATGAGCCCGACCACTTATATCTCCTCCGCCTGCCCGCCCATGCTCCTGATTCAGGGCGACGCCGATACGGTTGTCCCCAAGGAGGAGATGGTGGAGTTCCACGCCCTCCTGGAGGCCGCCGGCGTGGAGGCCGACTTGCGCCTTCTTCCCGGCGCCGGCCACGGCTGGGACGCCGAGCTGACCCGCCCCGCGATCGCGGCCTTTTTCGAGCGCACCCTCATCGGGCGGTAGGCTTGCCGCATTTCTCATGATGGGACTTATAGGTCCTATAGGACCTATTCTTACAATTCGACAAAATTGTCGAGTTCCTTTTTCTGTTCAACAAAATTGTCATCGGTTGTGCTTGTTTTTGGTGAACTCAGCCCCTTTTTCCCACTTGGCATGGCGGGTGCTAGTAGTCTTTCAGGCAACAGAAAGGAAGACAGGCATGAACGGGGTTAACAGCGGGGATACGGTCTGGGTGCTGATCAGCGCGGGGCTGGTCATGTTGATGACGCCGGGGCTCGCCTTTTTCTACGGCGGGCTCGTGCGGAGGAAAAACGTGCTCTCCATCCTGATGCAGTGCCTGATCGTGCTCTGCCTGGTGAGCGTGCAGTGGGTCGTCTGCGGGTACAGCCTGTCCTTCGGCCCCGACGTGAAGGGGCTCATCGGCAACCTGTCCTGGCTGGGGCTGAAGGGCGTGGGACTGGATCCCAACCCGGACTATGCGGCCACGATCCCGCACCAGGCGTTCATGGTTTTCCAGATGATGTTCGCGGTGATCACGCCGGCGCTGATCCTGGGCGCCTTCGCGGAGCGGATGAAGTTCTCCGCGTTCTGCGTGTTCGTCCTGCTGTGGGCCACCGTCGTCTATGATCCCCTCGCGCACTGGGTCTGGGGCGTGGGCGGGTTCCTCCGCAACATGGGGGCCCTGGACTTCGCGGGCGGCACCGTGGTGCACGTCAATGCGGGCGTGGCGGCGCTGGTGGCGGCGCTGGTGCTGGGCAGGCGGCTGGGGTTGAAGGATTCCATGTCGCCGCCCCACAACCTGCCCTTCGCCGTGCTGGGCGCGTCGCTCCTGTGGTTCGGCTGGTTCGGCTTCAACGCCGGCAGCGCCCTGGCCGCCAACGGCCTGGCGGTCAGCGCCTTCGTGGTCACCCATGTGGCCGCGGCGATGGCGGGGCTGACCTGGGCCGTGCTGGACGCGGTGTTCGCCGGGCGCCCGACGGTGCTCGGGGTGATCACCGGCGTGGTGGCGGGCCTGGTGGCGATCACGCCGGCCGCGGGGTTTGTGACCGTGGGCGGGGCGCTGGGGATCGGCCTGGGCGTCTCGGTGATCTGCTACCTGTTCGTCACCGTCATCAAGGTCAAGTTCGGGTACGACGATTCGCTGGACGCCTTCGGCGTGCACGGTATCGGCGGCCTCTGGGGCGCCCTGGCCACCGGGCTCTGGGCCACGAAGTCGGTGAACGCCGCCGGGGCGGACGGGCTCTTCTACGGAAACCCGGCCCAGTTCATGATCCAGCTCAAGGCCGTGGCGGTGACGATCGTCTATTCGCTGGTGATGACTTATGTCCTGCTGAAGCTGATCGACAAGCTGATCGGGCTGCGCGTTTCCGATCAGGAGGAGCGGATCGGGCTCGACCTGACCCAGCACCGGGAAGCCGCCTACACCCTGTTGGATTAACGCGCGAACGAAAGGAGACACGCCATGAAATTCATCGTCGCCATCATTCAGCCCGACCGGGTTGACGAAGTGCTGAAGCGGCTGACCGACAAGGAGATTCATTTGGTCACGGTGACCAACGTGCTGGGGCGCGGCCGGCAGAAAGGCATTGCCGAGGTGTACCGCAGCCACAAGGAGGCGGGCAGCCTGCTGCGCAAGGTGAAACTGGAGATCGCGGTCAACGACGAGTTCGTCCAGCCCGCGATCGAGGCGATCACCGCGGGCGCCCGCACCGGACAGGTGGGCGACGGCAAGCTCTTCGTCCTGAGCCTGGAAGAGTGCGTCCGGATCCGCACCGGGGAGACGGGCGGCGTCGCCATCGGATAATCCGGCCCGCGGAAGAGGCCGCTCCCGCCATGCAAGGGAGCGGCCGCCCGTGCGAGGGTGTGCCTCTTTTCTGTAAAAGGGACAATTGTTCCAATTTTAGTTTTGTGCTTGCATAAGCCCCTTCGCGCGCTTAAGGTTAAGCAACGGTGTGCGTTGTCCCTCTTATGCGGAGGCTGAATGAAGCAGCGTGGCGGAACGAGGCGGTTGCGGAAGGCGGGGGCGGAAGCCGACGGCGGGAATAGCGCCCTGCGGCAGCTGGCTGAAATCGAGGCCTTCTTCATCGCGGCGCCCAAGGGGCTGTGCATGCTGGATACGGACTTGCGGTATGTCCGCATTAACCAGCGGCTCGCCGACATCAACGGGGCTTCGCGGGAAGCGCACATCGGCAAGACGATCCGCGAGATGGTTCCGGATCTTCACCCCGAGACCGAGCTCCGGCTGCGGCAGGTGATCGAAACCGGGCTGCCCGTTCTGGATGTGGAGCTGACGGCGCAGGCGCCCGGCAAGCCGGGCGAGGTGCGCACGTGCCTGGAGCAGTGGTGCCCCTACAAGGACAGCCGCGGCAAGGTTCTGGGCCTCAACATCGAGGTTGAGGATATTTCGGAGCGGAAGAAGAGTGAAGCGTGTTTGCGTCAAACATCGGGGGAGTTGGTCCGATCCAACAATGATCTCGAGCACTTTGCCTGTGTGGTTTCCCATGAGCTGCAGGAGCCCCTCCGCATGGTCACCGGCTTTTGCGGCCTGCTGAAAGAGAGGTTCGACGGAAAGCTCGATGAGTCCGCCGCCCAGTATCTTTCGCTGGCGGTTGACGGCGCCCAGCGCATGCAGGCCCTGATCCAGGCCCTGCTGACCTATTCCCGGGTGGGGAACCCCGGGGAGCCCGCGTTGCCCATCCACATGGAGGATGCGTTGCGGGCGGCGCTCGACACCTTGAAGGACTCCATCGGGGATGCCGGCGCCCGGATAACGGCGGAGCCTCTTCCGACTGTTCCGGGAAACGCGCTGCAGCTGGCACAGGTATTCCAGAACCTGATCGGCAATGCCCTTAAGTACAGGGCGAAGACGGCTCCGGAAGTGCATATTTCAGCGAAGCGGGAAGACCGCGTTTGGCTCATTTCGGTCCGCGACAACGGGATGGGCTTCGATCCCCTGGATGCCGGTAAGATTTTCACGATCTTTCAGCGGCTCCACACCCGCGAGGAGTATCCCGGCACGGGAATCGGCCTGGCGATCTGCAAGAAAATCATCGACCGCCACGGAGGCCGCATCTGGGCGGACTCGCTGCCGGGCCGGGGCTCAACCTTTTTCTTCACGCTGCCCTGCGGAACAACGGAAAGCGGCTGATCGGCTTCCTAAAAATGAACGGAGAGGCCGGCGTAGGGGCCGTCGAGCGTTTCGCCGGGATCGTGCAGCCAGCGGTAGCCGGCGCGGAGCGAGACGAACTTCCAGCCCGCCAGGAGGCCCAGCTCGTATTCCGAAATGTTTTCCGACCAGGCCGGCGCTCCTCGAACCGCCGCCGCGTGAACTGGGCGGCCAGCGGGCCGAAGCCCGCCTCGACGGCCGCGTCGACGGCGCGGACATCGCCTTCGACCCATTGATAGGCCGTATCCGCGCGCACCACCGGAATCAGCCCCTCGCCCCACTCGCGCGGCTCCAGGGCGGGCAGATCGGGCATGTCCACGGTCATCGGATCCATGCGCACCCAGCTTCCAACGCCGCCATAGACCATGCCTTCCAGCCAGATTCGGGCCGCCAGCTCCAGGAAGGGGCCCGCGCAGTCGTCGCCGCCGTGCGAGGAGCCGCCGAAGGAGCTCCCGCTCGAGAGGGCGCCGGCTTCGAAATTGGCCAGCGAGCCGGCGCGGGTCGACGGCAGGCATAGGGCGGTCGCGATGAGGCTGGCGAGTAGAACCCGTTCGAGGCGCAAGGCGCGCATGGCGTCGTCTCCTATATGGAGGAGAAGAGTGAGAAAGAGGACAAAGGAAACAAGTGTGCATCCATTTTCTGTCGGATATCGTTGCAAACGGAGAAGGGGGGCCTATAATGGGCGCGAATGGAGGTGGACGATGGAAACCTGGTTTCAAAGTCTGACGCTGATTCAAAAGGTATTTGCCGCGTGCGCCATCGCGGGAGGGACGATCTTTGTCCTCCGCACTATTCTGCTTTTGTTCGGGCTTAGCCATGATGTCGACTCGGGCGGCATGGACGTTCATGGCGGCATCAACGATACGGACGTCAGCTTTCATTTCCTGACGATCCACGGCATCACGGCGTTTTTCCTGATGTTCGGCCTCACGGGGCTGACGGTGATGAAGAAAGCCGACTCTTCCGTGCTCCTGGCCCTGCTGGGCGCTCTCGCCGCGGGGTTGTTCACCATGTGGCTGATCGCCCTGGTCTTCGCCGGCATGCGCCGCTTCCAGACGGACGGCACGGTGGTGATGCAGAATGCCGTGGGCCAGGAAGGCCTCGTCTATCTGAACATCGCGCCCGGAGGGATCGGCAAAGTCGAGATCACCATCCAGGGCGGCCTGAAGATCTTCGACGCCCGCTCCAACAGCGCGGAGATTCTCCGCACGGGCTCCCGGGTCCGGGTCCTGAGCGTGACGCCGGAGAACATGCTGATTGTCGAAAAACTGATTTCGTAGAACGTCATAAAGTAGAAAACAGGGGGAGTTATGCCAAGTCTGCCGGGTCTGATTGTCGTCTTGCTGGTGGTGCTGTTCGTCATCATTATTTTCGTGGCGCAACGCTATAAACGCTGTCCTTCGGACCGCATTCTCGTCATTTACGGAAGCGTGGGCGCGAACCGCTCGTCCCATTGCATCCATGGCGGCGGCACGTTCGTGTGGCCGCTGCTGCAGGACTACGCGTTCCTGCGCCTCACCCCCATGACGATCAGCATTCCGCTGCAGAATGCGCTGTCGTTCCAGAACATCCGCATCAACGTGCCCAGCACCTTCACCGTCGGCATCAGCACGGACTCGGGGATCATGACCAACGCGGCCGAGCGCCTGCTGGGCCTGCAGCCCCCGCAGATCGAGGATATGGCCAAGGAAATCATCTTCGGCCAGCTCCGCCTGACCGTCGCCTCGCTCACGATCGAGCAGATCAACCAGGACCGCGAGAGCTTCCTGGAGTCGATCCGCAAGAACGTGGAGCCCGAGCTGAACAAGATCGGCCTTTACCTGATCAACGTGAACATCACCGACATCACGGACGAGTCGACCTACATCGAGAGCATCGGCAAGAAGGCGGCCTCGGAAGCCATCAACCGCGCCAAGGTGGACGTGGCCGAGCAGGTCAAGGTGGGTAACATCGGCGAGGCGGAGGCGCACCGGGAGATGACCATCCGCGTGGCCGAGAACGTCGCGGCCGCCGAGAAGGGCAAGAAGAAGGCCGAAGCCGACCAGCGCATTTTCGTGCAGGGCCAGGAAGCCGCCGCCGTCACCGGCGAAAACATGGCCAAGGCGGATATCGCCCAGTCGCAGGCCGGGCTCGAGGTCAAGCAGGCGGCCTTCCTGCAGACCGCCGAGGTGGCCAAGCGCAACGCCCTCGTCGAGATCCAGAAGGCGCAGTACCGCGCCGAGGCCGAGCGCCTGAACGCCGAAGAGGTCGTGCAGAAGGAAATCGACAAGAAGAAGATCGAGATCGCCGCCGAAGCCGAGGCCGAGAAGACCCGGCGCGAGGCCAAGGGCCAGGCCGACGGCGTCCTGTTCAAGTACGAGGCCGAGGCGCGCGGCCTGCGGCAGGTGCTCGAAAGCAAGGCCGCCGGGTACGAAGCCCTGGTCCGCAGCTGCGGCAACGACCCGCGCTCCGCGGCGACGCTGCTGATGATCGAAAAGCTCGAGGCCATCGTGGCCCGCCAGGTCGAGGCCATCTCCAAGCTCAAGATCGACAAGATCACCGTCTGGGACTCGGCGGGCGGCGGCGGGGCGGGCGACAAGGGGTCGTCCACCGCGAATTTCGTTTCCAGCCTGATCAAGGCGCTTCCGCCCCTGCACGATGTGGCGGCCATGGCCGGCGTGGAGCTGCCGGGCTACCTGGGCAACGTCAATGCGGTCGACACGCCGTCCCCCGCGGGAAAGCCGGCGAATGCGCCGAAGGCCTAGCGCGGAGGAGTTGTGTTAGACGCGTATCTGGATGATCTGGAGAGCCGGATCGACGACTCCGTCGAAACGGCTTTATGGGATGACTGGCGCGCGTTTTACGAGGGGCGGGGTCCGGCAACAGGCTTTTTTTCGCCGCGCCGCCCCAAGCCCGCGCCGGCGCGGATTCCCTGGCCCGATGTGGGGGTTAACGAGTTCTTCGAGAATCCGGAGCAGATGCTTTATCACGAGTTGCGCCTGTGTTCGGCGGTTCTGGACTCCGGAGGCGGCCGGGTGCTCAACGTGCGCTGCAATTACAGCACGGCCATTCTTCCGTCCCTGTTCGGAACCCCTCTGTACATGATGGATGCCGCGCTGAACACGCTGCCCACCGCCCTGGCGCTCGAAGGCGGCGTGCCGGCGCTTCGCGCCCTTGTGGAGCGCGGGGCCCCGGATCTTCGCGCCGGGCTTGGCGCGCGGGTGTTCGACATGGCCGACCGGTTCATGGAGGTGCTGGACCGCCGGCCCACGCTGAAGCGGCATGTGCGGCTTTACCATCCCGACCTGCAGGGCCCGATGGATGTCTGCGAGGTGATCTGGGGCAGCGCGATCTTCCTCGGGGCCTACGACGAGCCGGAGCTGCTGCATCGGCTGCTGGCGCTCGTCACCGACGCCTACGAGCGGTTCATGCACGCCTGGGCCCGCTACGAGCGGCCCGGGGAGCAGCCCTATAACGCGCACTGGGGCCTGGTGATCAAGGGGCGGGTCATGCTCCGGGACGATTCCGCCATGAACTTTTCGCCGGACATGTATCGCGAGTTCGTGGCTCCCTACGACAGCCGGCTGCTGAAGCAGTTCGGCGGCGCGGTTCACTTCTGCGGCCGCGGCGACCACTATCTCGACCAGCTGGTCCGGTTGCCCGGACTCACCGCCGTCAATCTGTCGCAGCCGAACTATAATGACATGGAAAAGGTTTTCTCCCTTACGGTGGACCGGGGGATTCCGCTTCAGGGCCTTAAGTCAACTGCGGCGGAAGCCGCCCTGGCTTCCGGGCGGGACCTGCGCGGACTTGCCCACGTATTTGCTTAACGCCTAGAAAAGGAACTCCCCATGACGGTTCAGAATATTGAAAAATTGGACCCCAATTTGGCCTCCCAGGGCGCCGGCGACGGGTTGCGCTGGTTTGACATCCGGCACCTCGGCATGGAGGGGCATGGCTGGGGGGAGCAGGAACTGCCCTTTCACCGCTTTCCCGGCCGCGCCCAGGCGCTGATTCCGCCGCCTGTCTGGGAGCTGAGCCGGCATTCGGCCGGCCTGGCCGTCCGGTTCGTGACCGCCTCGCCGACCCTCGCCGCCCGCTGGAAGCTCCGGTTTGACGGCCTGGCCATGCCGCACATGCCGGCCACCGGGGTGAGCGGCCTGGATCTCTACGTGCGCCACGAAGGCGTGTGGAAGTGGACCGCCACGGGCATTCCGCGCGCCAAGGAGAACAGCCAGACGCTGCTGGCGGATCTGGCTCCCCGGGCGGAGCGCGAATACCGGCTGTACCTGCCCCTGTATAACGGCTGCGAGTCGGTCGAGGTCGGTGTCCCTGAAAACGAGACGATCGCCAAGGCGCCCCCGGCGGCGGGGAAGCCGATCTGCTACTATGGCACGTCGATCACGCAGGGCGGATGCGCGAGCCGCCCCGGCATGGCCTACACGGCTATTGCGGCGCGCCGGCTGGACCGGCCGCATTACAATTTCGGGTTTTCCGGCAACGGCCGGATGGAGCCGGCCGTCGTCGAGCTGCTGGCCGAGCTGGATCCGTCCGTCTACGTGCTGGACGCCTTTCCGAATATGACCGTCGACCAGATCCGCGAACGCCTCGCGCCCTGCATCCGCCTCCTGCGGAAGGCGCATCCGGTGACGCCCATCGTCGTGATGGAGAACGTCCTCTACACGAGCCATACGCTCGTCACCTCGTTCCGCGCGGCCTATGAGGGCAAGAACCGGGCCGCCCGGGAGGTCTGTGAAGCCCTGCACAACGAGGGGATCACGCGCTTGACCGTGGTGCCGGGGGAGATCCTGTACGGCGCCGATCAGGAAGCCACGGTGGACGGCTCGCACGCCACCGATCTCGGCTTCATGCGGATGGCGGAGGCCCTTGTGCCGTTTCTTCGCCCGATGATCTGAGCGCGGTTTTTTCCTCGCACAATCCTAACGCTTTGGCGGCTGACAAAGCCCTGTTTTTCTTTTAGGATGTCTCCACGAATAGTTTTTTCAAGGAGACGTCATGAGCGCGAAGCAACAAGGCCGGCGATACTGGGTGGGGCTGGATGTGGGCGGGACCAAGTCCGTGGCCTGTGTCTTCGACCGGGACTTCCGCCTTCAGGGGCGCCGCAAGCGCAAGACCCAGGGGGAAAACAAGCCGGCCAATCCTTTGGATCGCATGGCGGACGTGATCGGTGAAGCGCTGGAGGAAGCCAAGGTGTCGCCCTCCTCGCTGGCGGGCGTCGGCGTGGGCCTCGCCGGCATGCTGGACCTCGACAAGGGCATCCTGCTGGACGCGCCCAACCTGGGCTGGCGGAAGCTCAAGGTGGCCGACGGCTTGCGCAAGCGCCTGAAGGCCCCGGTGGTGATCGCCAACGACGTCGACGCCGGCACGTTCGGGGAGTACCGCTTCGGCGCGGCCCGCAAGTCGCGCTGCGTGCTTGGCGTCTTTCCGGGAACGGGAATCGGCGGCGCCTGCGTGTATGAGGGCAAGCTGATCCGGGGAAGAACCGGATCGGCCATGGAGATCGGCCACCTGCCGATCGATCCCGACGGCACCCTCTGCGGCTGCGGGAAGCGCGGCTGCCTGGAGACCCTGGCCGGGCGGTTGGCCATCGCGGCCCAGGCGGGCCAGGCCGCGCTGCGCGGCGAGGCCCCGAACCTGCTGGCGCTGGCCGGCGGCGATCTGGCCAAGATGCGCAGCGGCGTGCTGGCCGAAGCCATCCGCAAGGGCGACCAGACCGTGGAGCGGATCGTGCGGCGCGCGGCCCGCTGGCTCGGGTACGGCATTTCCGGCACGCTCCACCTGATGGCGCCCGACACCGTCCTGCTGGGCGGGGGGCTGGTCGAGGAGTTTCCCGATCTTTACGTGGAGGAGGTCACGGCCGCCATTCGCGACCGCGGCCTTCCGGCGTTCACCGACGGCCTTCGCGTGGTGGTGGCCTCGCTGGGCGGGGACGCCACGGCCATGGGCGCGGCCGCCATGGCGGCGGAGGAGATATGAAAGCCGCCGCCCGGCGCCTGGCCGCCGCCATCGACGTGGGCGCCAGCGCGATCCGCATGGACATCGCCGAGCTGGGCAGCGACGGCGAGGTGCGGGTTCTCGACTCCCTGTACCGCGCCGTCTCCCTCGGCCGGGAGACGTTTACGGATGGCCGGATCAGCTCCGAAACCACCGCCGCGTGCGTGCAGATCCTGCGCGATTTCCGCCAGGCGGCCGAGGAGTATGCCGACGGCCCCGGCGCCGCCATTTCCATCCGGGCGGTCGGCACCAGCGCGCTGCGCGAGGCCGAAAACCGCGAAGCCTTTCTCGATCGCGTCTTCATCGCCACCGGCATTCTCCTGGAGCCGATCGAGGAGCCCGAGGTGCACCGGCTGACCTATATGGCCCTCCACCGGCTGCTGGGCGAGGAGCCTTTCATGCGCCGGGGCGATGTGCTGGTGGCCGAGGTCGGCGGCGGCGGAACCAAGCTGCTGCTGATCCAGGACGGGTTTGTGACCTGTTCGGAAACGTTCCGGCTGGGATCGCTCCGGGTGCGCGAAGCGCTGGAAACGGACGAGGAATCCGACGCGCATACGGAGGAAGCCCTGACCCGCCAGATCGGCCGCACCCTGGACCAGATCCGCCAGACCGTTCCCGTCAAACGCGCGACTCACCTGGTGGCGGTGCTGGGCGATCTTCCCGCGGCCCTGCTTCGCGCCTTGCGGCCGGACGCCCCGGCGGCCACCGGCGGCCGGCAGTTGGCCTACGCCATGGGGATCAAGGATTTTGAAAAGGCGCGGGCCATCGCCGGCCTTTCCGAAAGCCGTCTCATGCGCGAGTATGCCCTGTCGTCCCAGGAAGCCGCGGCCGCGGGGCCGGCCCTGATGGCCTATATCAGCCTGGCCAAGGCCTTCCGGGTGAAAACCGTGACCCTGGCGCGGGTCGATTTGCGGCTGGGCCTGCTGTTCAACGAGGTGTCGCAGGGCGCCTGGTCTCCCCATTTCACGGAGCAGGTGCTTCGCTCCGCGCTGGCCCTGGGCGGCAAATACGCGTTCGACAAGCCGCACGCGCTGCATGTGGCGGACCTGGCGGTTCAGCTCTTCCGCGAGCTGGCGGCCGATTTCCGTCTGGAGTCGCGCCACGAGGTGCTGCTGCGCGCGGCCGGGATCCTGCACGATATCGGCGCCTTTGTCAGCAGCCGCAGCCACCATAAGCACTCGGCTTACCTGATCGCCAGCAGTGAGCTGTTCGGGCTGACCACGCGCGAAACGGCGCTGATCGCCCTGATCTCACGGTATCACCGCCGCACGCCGCCGGCCGCCTCGCATCCCGAGTTCGCCCGCCTGGACCGGACCCAGCGGGCGCTGGTCCTGCAGCTGTCGGCCATCCTGCGCGTGGCGGATGCGCTGGACCGCAGCCACTCGCAGCGGATCCGCGTCGCGGGGTTCCTCCGGGCGCCGGACGAGCTGTCGCTGGGCGTCGAGGACGTGGGCGACCTGTCTCTGGAGCGCGTGGCCCTGGAGGCGAAGGGCGATCTGTTCGAAACGGTGTTCGGCATGCGCGTGACGCTGCGGCCCACGGTGATGCCGGGGATCCGCTAAGGGAGGGCTCATGGGCCGGTCCATGTTTCTCAATCGCGAGCTCAGCTGGCTGGCTTTCGACCGCCGGGTGCTGGAGGAGGCCTTCGATCCGACTGTCCCTGTTTTGGATCGACTGAAGTTCCTGTCCATCACCGCCTCGAATCTCGATGAGTTTTTCATGGTGCGCGTGGGCGGGCTCCTGCAGCTGCAGGGCGATAACCGGCCGGGCGAGGATCCGGCGGGCCTGTCGCCGGCCATGCAGCTCAACGCGATCGCGCGCGAAGTGCGGCGCATGACAACCGAGACCGCGATCTGCCTGGCCGAGCTCGAGAAGAAGCTCCGGAAAGAGGGGTTGTGGCGGCAGACCCTGGCCGAGCTTGACGAGGATCAGCTGGCGCATCTTTCCCGCGTGTTCGATCGCGACATTTTTCCCGTGCTGAGCCCGCAGGCGGTCCGCGGCTTTGGCGCGTTCCCGCTGCTGCCGGGCCTTTCGGTGGCGGTGGCCGTCCGGCTGGGCGGCCCGCGCCCCGCGCGGCGCGACCGGTTCGCCGTGATCGCGCTGCCGCGCAACCTGCCGCGGCTGGTGGCCGTGCCCGTGGAGCGGGGCTACGCCGTCGTGCTGCTGGAGGACCTGGTCTCGGCGCACCTGGACCGGCTGTTCCCGGGCGAGGCGATCGGCGACCACGCGGTCTTCCGCCTCACCCGGAACGCCGACATGCGCGTGCAGGAGGATCAGGCCGGGGACTTGCTGGCGCAGATGCGGGAGGTGCTGACCGAGCGCAAGCAGAGCCGTTGCGTGCGGCTCCAGGTTGAAGCCGCGGCCTCCCCGCTGATGGTGCGCCTGTTGCGCAAGGCGCTGGACGTCGGGGAGCGGGAGCTGTACCGGACGTCGACGCCCCTGGATTTGTCCCTGTTTATGACAATCGCGGGAATGCCCGGTTACGACTCTCTGCGCGAGCCGTTCTGGAAGCCGGTGCAGTCCTCGGCCTTCCGGAAAGGCGAGTCGATGTTCGACACGCTCTCGCGGCAGGACGTGCTGCTCATTCATCCGTACGAGTCCTTTGATCCCGTGGTGCGGCTGGTCGAGGAGGCGGCGGACGATCCCGATGTGCTGGCCATCAAGCAGATCCTGTACCGGACCAGCCGGGAGAGCCCGATCATCGCGGCGCTGGCGCGGGCGGCGGCGAAGGGCAAGCATGTGACGGTGCTGGTGGAGCTGAAGGCGCGGTTTGACGAAGCGCGCAACATCGGCTGGGCGCAGGCGCTGGAGACGGCCGGCGTGCAGGTGGTTTACGGGGTCAAGAACCTGAAGACGCATGCCAAGGTGTGCATCGTGGTCCGCCGGGAGGCCGCCGGGATACGGCGGTACCTGCATTTCAGCACGGGCAACTACAACGAAATCACGGCGCGGCTGTATGCCGATGTCAGCTACATGACCTGCCACGAGGGATACGGGCGCGATGCGTCGCGATTCTTCAACGCGATCACGGGCTATTCCCGGTCGGTGCCCTACGAGCATCTGGCGGCGGCGCCGGTGGGGCTGCGCAAGCGCCTGCTCGAGCTGATTGCCGCGGAGCAGGCCAATGCCGAGCGAGGGGAGCCGGCGGCCGTCACGCTGAAAGTGAACTCGCTGTCGGACCCGGTGATGATCAAGGCGCTGGTCCAGGCGGCCCGGGCCGGGGTCCGGGTCCGGCTCAACGTGCGCGGCGTCTGCTGCCTGCGGCCCGGCGGAAAGGGCGAGGGGATCGAGGTGGTCAGCGTGGTGGACCGGTTCCTGGAGCATGCCCGCGTCCTGGTTTTCCAGAATGGCGGCCGGCCGCGGGTGTTCATCTCGAGCGCCGACTGGATGACGCGCAACCTGGACCGGCGGATCGAATTGCTGGTGCCGGTGGAGGATCCGGCCTGCCGGGCGAGGCTGCTGGCGTATCTGGAGACGTTTTTCAAGGATACCGCCAAGGCGCGGCGGCTGCTTTCCGACGGGACCTGGGACCGAGCGCGGCCGGCCAAGGGCCGGGCGTTCCGGGCGCAGGAGATCTGGTACCACACGGTGGTGGCGGAGGCGAAGTCGGCCTCGCGCGCCGAGGAGCCGCTCTTCGAGCCGCAACGGCCGACCCGGCGGCCGACCCGGCGGCGGTGAGGCGATCGCTCGGCGGTGAGGCGATCGTTCACGCGGAGAGGCCGCGAAAGCACATGACCGGAATGGAGCGGCCTGGCGGTCGGCGCTAGGCGACCCTCCCTGGCCGCGAGCGCCTTTCGCCCTCGCCCCCGCTCGGGCTCACCCGCCGCCGGTTCCATTCCGGTCATGGCGGCCTCTGCGCGCGAACGATCGCCCCACCGCCTTTGTCAGAGGGAGCAGAATAACTCTTTTGTCCTTCGGGAGAGAGCGAGTGCGCGAAAAGGGAGGGCCGTGTGCGGTAGCCCTCGCGGAGAGCATGACAAACGGGCGGGTGTGTGATAAGGTGCGGCGGAAGGAGCGAACGTGAAAGTCATTCAAAAGCTGCTCGTGAAGCCGGGGCGGAATCCGAAGCTGCGCGCCTTCGACACCGGCGCCACGCCGGGCTGCGAGACCCGCGAGGAGGCGGCGGCCCAGCTGCCGGAGATGCTGACGGACTTGCGCAAGCTGCAGTACCGGCTGTTTGCCGAGAACAAGCGGGCCGTCCTGGTGGTCCTTCAGGCGATGGATGCCGCCGGCAAGGACGGCCTGGTGCGGGGCGTGTTTTCGGGGTTCAATCCGCAGGCCTGTCGCGTGACGCCGTTCAAGACGCCCACGGCGGAGGAGCTGGCGCACGACTATCTCTGGCGCATCCACAAGGCCGTGCCGCCGAAGGGCGAGATCGGCGTGTTCAATCGCTCGCACTACGAGGACGTGCTGATCGTGCGGGTTCATGAGTTTGTCGCCAAGGACGTGTGGAAAGCGCGTTACGAGCAGATCCGCGTGTTCGAAAAGCTGCTGGCGGACAACGGCGTGACGATCGTGAAGCTCTTCCTGCACATCAGCCGGAAGGAGCAGAAGGAGCGGCTGCTGGCGCGGCTGGAAAATCCCGAGCGGAACTGGAAGTTCAGCGAGGCGGATCTCGCGGAGCGGAAGTACTGGGACGACTACCAGGCGGCGTACGAAGAGGCGCTGGGCCGGTGCAGCACCCGGGAATCGCCCTGGTACATTATTCCCTCCGATCACAAATGGGACCGGAACTGGGCCGTGGCGCATATCCTGAAAAAAACCATGCAGGACATGAAGCTGAAATTCCCCGCGCCGCTGACGGATGTGAAGGCCCTGCGGCGGAAACTGAGCAAGCTTCCCTAATTTTTGCGCAGCGAGCGGATGACGCTTTTCACGTCGGCCGGCTTCAGGATCCGCAGCGCGGTCAGGGCGGCCAGGTACGCCAGCATGGCGGCGGCGCCGGCCGCGATCATGAGCGGGAGGCTCCAGTCGAGGCCGATGGCGGGCAGGGTGAGGAGAAGGCCCAGGCCGGTGACCGCCAGGAAATCGCGGAGCATGCTCAGGAAGGCCCCGCGGAAGGCGAAGGCATAGACGAGCGCCACGGCCAGATGGCCGGCCACCGTGGCCCAGGCGGCGCCGACGGCTTTCCAGGTCGGGATGAGCAGGAAGGAGGCCGCCACCATGGCGAGAATGCCGAAGACCGTGGAGGCCGCATAGATCGACGGCTTCTTGCGCACCACGGCGAAGTTCATGCCCATCTGCGAGACCAGCATCGGGCTGAAGGCCAACCCAGTGACGACGGCGACGCCGTAGGTATCGGCAAACGCGGCGCCGAGCAGGAGCCGGATGGCCGGGCGGCCCAGATAGACGAGGCCGGCGTAAACGAGGAAGGCCGCTGTTCCGCACCAGGCGAGGGCCACCCGGTTCCAGGCCAGCACCTCGGCTCCCCGGTCGGACGCGTGAAGCTTGGAGAGGGCCGGCACGAGCGTGGTGAAGATGAGGCCCAGGAACATGCCGGTGGTCATGAGGAACTGGTTGGCCAGGTCGTAGGGCGCCACGTCCTCGTAGCGGCCCGTGAGCCCCCGGATGAAAAGCGGGGCCGAGCGCTGGAGGAAAAAGAGCAGCACCGTGGGGATGTAGAAGGTGGCGCCGAAGAGGAAGTAGGGCAGGAACTCCCTGAAGGGGAGCGGGCCCCAGGGGCGAAAGAGCGCCGCGCGGCCCCACCAGAACGAGAGGAGCATCAATGCGATCTGGCTCAGTGCCAGGGCCCAGAGCGCCGCGTCGAGGCTGCCGGTCCAGGCGTAGAGCCCCACGATGAGCAGGAAGGTGAGCGCGCTGCGCACCAGCTCGCGGGCCGAGAAGCGGGCGATCTCGTTGCGGCCGTAGAGGAAGGCGAACGTGGTGCCCTGGATTTTGCCGGCCACCATGATGCAGATCAGGATCGGCAGCCAGCGCAGGGGAAAGCCCTCCGGGCGGACCACGAGCATGAAGGCCGAGACGGCCCCCGCGAAGGCGACCACCAGCAGGTTGCTCCAGTACATGATCCCGTGCAGGAGCCGCGCCTCGCGCGCGGGATCGCGGCCCATCTCCGGAATGAAGCGGCCGAAGATCTGCATGTTACCCAGACCGGTGAAGGCCTCGCACACGGTCAGGACCGAGGTGAAATAGGCGAACTGGCCGTAGAGCGACTTGCCCATGTAGCGGGGAATGATGACGAGGCTCAAAAAAAAGAACGGGTAGCGCAGCAGCCGCCAGAAGGCGCCGATCGTGACCGTCCGCAGCGTCTGCCGGCTATCGTAGCTCATGGAGCGCCTCGCGCGTTTCCTCGGCGCAGCGCCGCCAGGTGAAGGCGGCGGCGCGGGCCAGGCCCAGGCGGCGCATGGCGGAGCGCCGGACGTCATCGCTGAGCACGCGCTGGAGGCCGGCGGCGATGGATTCGGGATCGAAGGGGTCGACGATCTCGCCGGACTGGCCGGCAATTTCAGGCAAGGCGCCGGTCCTGGAGACGACCACCGGGCAGCCGCAGGCCATCGCCTCGCAGGTGGGGATGCCGAACTCCTCGTAGACGGAGGGGAAGAGCATGCAGTCGGCCAGGTTGTACAGCAGCGGCAGCTCGCCCTGGTCCACCCAGCCGAGGAAGGTGATGTCGTTCAGCGTGCCGTCCTCGGCCAGCTTGTACTCGGGAATGTATTTCTCGCAGCCGATGCCGGCCACCACCAGCTTGCAGGGCATCCGCTGGCGCAGGAGGCGGAATCCGGCGATGAGGTTCTTGAAGTTCTTGCGGGGGTCGTATTTGATGACCGAGAAGATGAAGCGGTCGGGCAGCTTGTACTTGGCCCGGACGGCGGCGAGGGCGGTGGTGTCGGCAATGACCTTGAAATGGCGGTTGGTGCCGAGGCGGATGGTGCGGATCTTTTCCGGCGGGACGCGGAGGAGGCGGATGAAGTCCTGGCGGGTCAGCTCGGAGTTGGCGATGATGAGGTCGGCCTTGCGGCAGTAGAGGGGCATGACGGCGCGGATGTAGGCGATGTCGGCGCGGGTGTAGAGCTCGGGGTGCACGAACCAGCTGGCGCCGTGGACGGTCATGACGGTTTTGCGGCCGGCGCAGAAGGGCACGGTGAACTTGGTGTGGAAGAGCACGTCCACGCCGGCCTTGCGCGCTTCGAGGGGCATGCGGAGCTGGTCCCAGGCGAACTTGCCGGGCGCGGAGACCCACTTTTCGGTGACGTTGGGAAAGGCGGAGTAGCGGCCCAGGAAGGCCGGGCTTTTGTAGAAGAGCACGTATTCGGTTTGCGGGTCGAGGGGGAGCAGCTCATCCATCAGGTTCAGGCTGTAGATGCCGATCCCCTGCTTCTCCTCGAGCGCGCGCAGCATGACGCCGATTCGCATGGTGTTCCTGTGCGTTGTTAATCCGCTATTGTGCCTCAAGAAATCAGGCAAGTCTAGCGCGGTGTTTGGCCGCAATTCCAGCATGGAGACGGCGGTTCCCCGCCGTTATCGAAGAGCCCCGGCTTGGTTTAGTTCTCGAATTGCGGGCGACCGGCGCTGTCGGTCTTGGGGTTCAGCAGCAAACTCGTTTGAGGAAGCAATTTCCGCATCAATAGGAAGGCAAGGATCATGGCGCTGACCACGCAAGCGAGGCTGACGGAGTTGAGGGCCAGGTCGAGCCCGTCCATGCTTTTCTGGAAACCCTCGATTACCCGCGACAGGCCGGTGAGGCCGAAGGCGATGACCAGCAGGTATCCGATGGCCCTGAACTTGGCGACCTGCCAGAGGATGAAGAGGTTGATCAACGGGGCGAGCAGGATCAGGAGGAAGCCTTTCGGAATTTCGGTGAGAACCACGAGGGAGACGACAAGCAGCTTGATCAAGGCCAACACGGCGATATCGGCAACGATGATTCCGTTCAGCAACCGGTATTGGCTGCGACGGGCAGGCGTCGGGATCTGTGCAAGCAGCTTGGCGCAGCGCTTTGCCTCGGTTTCGTCAAGACAGGTGGCATAGATGTCCGCCTTGCGCTCGCCGGCTAGAATCCGGCGCTCGAGTGTAGCGTAAAGCAGTTTTGTCTCTGGTTTATTCATCATCTTTGAGTATTGGGCAAGGTCGCGCGCGAGTCAAGGCACGCGTCTGCAAACCCTAAGTGAGCGGTATTATTTTGTGATTTCTGTTTTTACGTGATAGAATCAATGGCTTTTAAACCGAAGAGGATGGTCATGGGAAACTATGAGAACGGTGTGGTTCGGGTGGCCATAGCCGGGCAGGGCCGGAGCGGCTACAACATTCACACGGCCTGCCTGCGGAAGAACACGAGCCTGTTCAAGATCGTGGCGGTGGCCGATCAGCTCGAAGAGCGGCGCGAGGACGCCAAGCGCGAGTTCGGCGCCCGGGTCTATTCCGATTGGGGCGGGCTGCTGGCCGACGGCGAGTTCGACCTCTTCATCAACGCCCTGCCGACGCCCCTGCACGTGCCGGCGACCCTCGCGGCGCTCGAGGCGGGCAAGCATGTGCTTTGCGAAAAGCCGATGACCCACAACGTGGCGGACTTTGACCGCATGGCGCAGATGGCCGCCCGCCACCGCCGCGTGCTGGCCCCGTTCCAGAACAACCGCCACCAGCCCTTTTTCGAGAAGATCCAGGAGGTCGTCAGCTCGGGCGTGCTCGGGAAGCTCGTGTACATCCGATCCAGCTGGAGCGGCTTCTCCCGGCGGTGGGACTGGCAGACCTGGCAGAAGAACATGGGCGGCTCGCTCCTGAACACGGGACCGCATGCCCTTGACCAGGCGCTGGTGCTCTTCGGGGATAAGAAGCCCGACGTCTTCTGCCGGATGGACAGCAACAACCCCTTTGGCGCGGACGCGGAGGATCACTGCACGGTGACGCTGTTCGATCCCGAGCGCAAGGCCCCGCAGATCGACGTTTTCATCAGCGCCTACATGGCCTACGCGCAGGGCGAGCGGTACAACATTTGCGGAACCTATGGCGGCCTTTCGGGCAATGAAGGCAAGCTGCAATGGCGCTATTTCGATCCCGCCCAGGCGCCCAAGCAGGAGATGTGGAACTGGTCGGTGGACCGCAAGTATCCGCGCGAAGAGCTGCCGTGGGTGGAGCAAAGCTGGGATCTGGAGCCCGAGCAGAATCAGGCGGCCGTGGGCTACACGCTGCGGTCGCTGCCGGCGGGGCCCCAGCGGATTTATGAAAACCTGCACGACGTGCTGGTGAAGGGGTCGCCTCTGCTGATCCCGCTGGCGCAGGTCCGGCGGCAGATCGAGGTCCTGGAGGAATGCCACCGGCAGAATGCGCTTCCGCGGCGGGGCTGAGTGGTTTTCGTAGCCGCGCCGGATACGGCGCGGGATTACAAAATGGCGCCCTGGGCGGAGAGCGCTTTCCGGATTTCGCCGGCCGGCAAGGAGCGGGACGGCGTTTGAGCGGCGGCGGCCAGGGCGGCCGCCACGCCGGCGGCATGGCCGGTGGCCATGCAGACGGCCATGACGCGGACGGAGCCCAGGGCGTCGTGCGTGGCCGACAGGCAGCGGCCCGCGGCCAGCAGGCCATCGACCTTTTCCGGCACCAGGCAGCGGTAGGGAATGCCATAGCTGCGGCCGGGCGCCAGATAGGTCATTTCGCCGCCGGGCCCCCCGGCCTTATGGATGTCGATGGCATACGCGCTGCGGGCGAGGGCATCCTCGAACTCCCGATAGCCCAGCACATCCTCGCGCGTCAGCGTATAGAGACCTTTCAGCCGCCGGCTTTCCCGCAAGCCGATCTGGGCGCCCGTTTGCCGGATTTCCATCGCTTCGCAACCCGGGATATTGGCCCGCAGCCAGGAGGTCAGGTTCATGACTTGGCGCCGGCCTTCCAGCTCGGCTTCGGTGAGGTCGTCCGCCTTGGAGCAGTCGCCGGAAACCCGGGTGGCATTGAAATAGAACTCGCCCGTTCGGCGCATCGCGAACAGCGATGGGCTCTTGGGGCAGGGGAAGGCGCCGGCTTCAAGGGCGGTATTGATCTTCTCCTTGGCCTCGGCGGAGAAGCCGTTCGGCCAGAAGGTAATGCCGGAGGCGACGAAGGTGAGCGTCATGGGCTGCAAGGCGGCTTCCGTTTTGTCAAACGCCGCGCCGGCCAGGGGGAAGGTGTCGCCGTCGCCCGTGGCGTCCACCGTGACGGCCGCCTTCAGTGCCCCGCGTCCGCTCTTGCTTTCCACGATCAGGCCGCCGAGCCGGTTGCCGCTCGTGAGGGCGCCGCAGGCGAGGGTGTGCAGGCGCACCTGTACGCCGGCTTCCCGGAGCATTTCCTGGATGATCCATTTGGTGATCTCGGGATCCTGCCGGAGAAAGGTGCCCGTCTCGGGCTTCTGCTCCGTGCCGCCCGCTTCGACCAGGCGGTTGGCGAACTCCAGGCCGATGCCGCCCACGACGAGGTGCTGCTTGTCGTTGTACTGGCGGATGTTCAGCACGCCGCCGGCCGTCATCATGCCGCCCAGGAAACCGTGTTTTTCGATCAGCGCCACGCGGGCGCCGGCCCGAGCCGCGCCGATGGCGGCGCAGAATCCGGCGGGGCCCCCGCCGGCAACAAGAACATCCATTTCGGCCAGAACGGGCGTGGAGCGGGCGGGCTCTTGAATGGGGGCGGTCATGACGGCTCCTTTGCATGCGGGCTGAAAATCAGGTATTATAGACAGATGGCGGTCTGGAAAAAAACTATAATTCAAGTCGGGGGCCGGCCTGAAGTAAGAGCACCCCGAAAATTGACATTGATCGCGGGAAATGGCATAAATGGGGATTAATCAGCGGGGAACGCAAGGAGTCGCAGCCGATGAAGTGTTTGGTCACCGGGGGAACCGGATTTACGGGCAAAGCCCTCTGCCTCAGGCTCTTGAAGGAAGGGCACGCCGTCGTTTCCCTCGATTACAAGGAAGGCCTGCGGACCGGCGAATTGCGCCAGGCCGGCGCCGAGGTGATCATCGGCTCGGTGACCGATGCCGCCATCGTGGCGCGCGCCATGGCCGGCGTGGACACGGTGTACCATCTGGCGGCGGCTTTCCGCGAGATGAACGTGCCGAACACGTTCTATGACGACGTGAATGTGGGCGGGATGCGCACGGTGGCCGAAGCGGCCGTCCAGGCCAAGGTCCGGCGGCTCATCTATTGCAGCACCTGCGGCGTCCACGGCAACATCGACCACCCGCCCGCCGGCGAGGACGCGCCCATCCAGCCGGCCGACTATTACCAGCGGACCAAGTACCAGGGGGAAGAGGCGCTGCACGCGTATACGGCGCGGGGCCTGAAGTGGACCATTCTCCGGCCCGCGGCCATTTACGGGCCCGGCGACCCCGAGCGGTTCATGATGATTTTCCGCCGCGCCGCCAAGGGCTGGTTCCCGATGTTCGGCGGCGGCCGCACGTTCTATCATCCGCTGTATATCGACAACCTGGTGGACGCCTTCCTGCTGGCCACGCCGGACGGCAAGGGAGACGGGCAGGCGTACCTGATCGCCGACGCCGAGTATTTCGAGATCCGCGAGCTGGTGCGCCGGGCCGGCCTGGCCATGGGCGTTCCGGTCAAGATCGTCAACCTGCCGATCTGGCCGCTCATCGTCCTGGGCCACCTCTGTGAAAAGGTGTGCGCGCCCTTTCACATCGCGCCTCCCATTTTCCCCCGCCGGGTGGACTGGTATCGGCAGAACCGGGCGTTCAAGATCGACAAGGCCCGCCGGGACCTCGGCTACGACCCCAGGGTCGGCATCGACGAAGGGCTGCGCCGCACGGCGGAGTGGTACCGGGCGGAAGGCTACCTGAAAGGCGCGTGAGCGTGACGATGCGCTGCTGCATCGACTGGTGAGCATAGTGCCGCCGGCCACGCGGTGGTGGCGGAGGCGCTGTCGAGCCTCATCACGACGGAGAAGTTGAAGCCATGAGCCTATCCCGCCGGTCAACCGTTGTTTTGCTGATGTTGCTGGCGCTTGGCCTGGCCATGCGGACCTTCGGCGCCTGGGTGTATGAGTACGCCCACACGTCGGATCACGGCATCATCTGCCTGATGGTCAAGCACATGCTGGAGGGGAAGGATTTCCCCGTGTTCTTTTACGGGCTTCCCTATATGGGGTCGATCGAGCCGTCGATCAGCGCCGGTCTCTGCTATCTGTTCGGGCTGACGGGCTTCTGGATCAACATGGGCACGGCGCTGGCGGCCTTTGCGTTCCTGCCGCTGGTCTATCTGTGGGGCCGCGGGGCGGCGGGCCTGGCCGGCGGCCTGGCGGCGCTGGCGTTCTGCGTCATCGGGCCGCCCCAGTATTTCCAATTTGAAAGCTGGGCGGATGGCGGCTATGCGGCCATTCCGCTGCTGACCTGTGCGCTCCTGGTTTACGGCCTGCGCCTGCTGGCCCGCGATTTGGAAGGGCAGCCGCCGGGGCATCTTCAGTTTGCGCTTCTGGGCGTGATTGCCGGCCTCGGCTGGTGGCAGTCGCCGCTGCTCATTCCGGCATTCCTGGTGTGCGCCCTGCTGTTCCTGCTCGTCCTGCGGCTGCGGCTGTTTTCCCTTCGGCTGATCTCCGGGGGAGCCGGGTTTGTGCTGGGCAGCCTGCCGCTGTGGATCTGGAATATCCGGAATCACTGGCAGACCTTCGATATGGTCAAGACGCATGACCGGCCGTCGCTGCTGGAAGGGCTTCGCCTGTTTTACGTGAACCGGCTTTCCAGCCTGCTGGAGTTTCACCGCGGGACCGACCTTTTCCGGTATGCGATGGCGGGGCTGCTGATCGCCCTGGCGCTCCTGGCGCTCGTCCAGCTGATCGCCAGCTGGCGGAAGGCGAAGCGCGCGGAGGCCCTGTATCTGTCCGCCGCCCTCTTGTATATCGTCATCTACTCGATCCTGTTCGGCCGTTCGCGCTTCGCCCGCGTGGATGCGGTCCGCTACGTCCTTATCCTGATTCCCATCCTGGGCGTCCTGGCGGGCGCGGCGACCGCGTGGCTGACGGACCGGTTCCGGATTCTCGGATGGATTCCCCTCGTTGCGCTCCTTGCGCTTCAGGCGAAGGAGCTGCCGAAGCGGCTGCCGGAGCGCGAGCGGACCGCCGCCTTTATTCCCAAGGCCGAGAAGCTGGGCGAGTTCCTGAAGGCGAACGACATCAGGCATCTTTACACGGATTACCAGGTGCGGGGGGCCAATCACGGGCTGAACTTCCTGCTGAACGAGGAGTTCGTGTTTTCGCCCGTGTCGCGCGAGCGGGTCCGCCCCTATGCGCGGGCCCTGGAGCAGGCGGAGTCGCCCGCCGTGCTGAACAATGTCATGGGCTTTTCCTCCTTCCTGAAAATGACGGGCGCCTCCTGCGAGACGAACGAGGTGGCGGGACAGTGGGTGCAGTATCACGTCCGGCCTCCGTCTGACGGCTGGCGTTTTGTGTCGTGGGGGCCGCTGAACCAGGCGAAGGAAGCGGGATGGGTGAAAGCGACTAAAACAGGGACGGCCCCCGCCTTGATTTCGGGCGTCCGGCTGCTGTGTGAGCCGGAGGCGTATCCGTCCGCCCTGGGCGTGGACAGCTGGGATGAGGCGACGGAGAAGTGGACGGTCCTGGTTTCGGATACGCCGGTAACCCGCTATTTCTGGTCGGGCCCCCGTTTTTATTGGGGCGGCAGCGCCTTCCGCTTGGAGTGCCGGTTTGAGCCGGTGCTCACGAAAACAATCCGGGTGCGGATGAAAATTCCACGGAATGGAACCCTCCGCCTGCGGGATCTTCTTCCGATGACTCCCGATTCCGGTGAGCGCGTGCCTGGGGACTCGGACCTGAAGCAGCTGGCCGACTGGATTCAGTCGAACGGGCTGAAGCGCGTGTACGCGGACCGGTGGGAAGCCAATCGCCTGCTTTCCCGGGTGGCGCCCGAGGTGAAGCTGAGCCTGCAGCCGTACATTTTTGGGCGCGAGACGCTTCCCCCCGTGATGGAGCTGGACGGCCAAACGGCGGTGATGGTGCGGAGCCGTGAGAAAGAGCTCGAGGCGCTGTCGTTGAAGACGGGTCTTGTTCCTTATCAGGAAACGTCGCTCGGGCCCTGGACGGTCTTTACGTTCCCGGGAACCCTGCCGCCCCCGTCCTCGCGGCCGGTCCTGCGTTGGCAGGGCTTCGGCAGCATGCCGGCCAGCAAGTAATCAGTGGGCCGTTGCGGTCAGATCCTGTCGTAGGGCGAGCAGGCGGTCGCGCAGCGTCCAGGTCAATTCGGCCCGCCGGATCGAAAGCGTTCGCGGAACCGGCGTGACCAAAAACAGCTCGGGCGATTCTTCCCGCTCGATTTGAAGCGCCAGGGAGAGCGTGGTGTCCCTTTTTTTATCAAGCTCGGGCCATTGGCCCTCAAGTAGGGTTTTGCCGTGCGCGTCGGCCAGCTCGAAGCGGTCGGCACCGGGCCCTTTGAGCTCCTCCGCGACCGTTGACGGAAGCGGCCGGACATCCAGGGTGAGCCGGTAGCTTCCGGGCGAGAGCCGGAAGGGAGTCCTGTAAGGAGAAACGGAAAGGCAGGTCTTTTCCGGATCGCGGCCCAGGCGCGAAAGTTGTCCTTTTTTCAGCTCTTGCAGGGAGCCGGAATCCCGGCGGCGGACTTTGTCGGAAGCCAGGGCCACGGGGGCGGCTTGCACGGAGAGATCGCGGATGCGGGCAAAGTCGTTGTAGACGAATTCGGGCAAGCCGTTGACGGCGATCCCGTTGTTTTTGGAAAGCAGCGCCAGGGCCAGCGCGTCAATCGCCCGCCGTGTTTCTTCCGGCGCCAGGGCTTCATCGCGCCCCAGTCGCAGCCAGCAGGGAGGAGAGGCCAGGGCGGAGGTTGCCAGCGCCCACGCGCGCACCCGGGTGTAGGGCTCGGGAACGAGCCACCACCATGGCTTATCCAGGGCGACGGCTTGAACCGACCTGGGCGGTAGATGCACGCGGGTGGTTCGGCCCCACGCGCGCAGGCGAATGTCCGCGGCCTGGCCATCCGTAGCTAGCGTCACCCAAAGGCGGTCCGCGGGGGCGCCCGGGCCGCCCGCCGCGATTTCGCGCGGGAGCCCGGTTACGCGGATTGCCTGGCGTCCGCCCAGCGTGTTGCCGGAGGAAAAGAATGTTTCGCGGCCCCCTTCGCTGATGAAGACCGGGTCGGCCAGCGGGAGCTGCAGATCGAGGGCGGCTGGCTTGATGTCCAGGGCATAGAGGGAGACGGCGTGGCCGGCATGCGAGGCGTTGGCGCGGGGGAATGGGAAGGGGCTCCAGGTTTTCAGCAAGCGGGCCCGGGCTTGGAAGCGGTCCCACAGCGGCTGGTGACGGGGACGGTAGTTTCCGGTGAAGGGGTCGACCAGTCCGCGGCCGCTGGTAAATCCGTTGCGGATCAAGTAGTCGGCCGGAAAGCGATCGAGCAGCGTGATGCCTTCCCGCAGGTCAGCCACATGCCGCAGGGGAATATGGTCGGCGAAGGAGCTTTCGGCCGCAACGGAGGCGTTGTGCTCGACGGCGATGCTTTTGTCCTCCGGCGCATGGAGCGCGTTCCAGTCGCGAGCCAGCAGGCGGGGGTCTTTCCAGCCGAACAGGTTGGCCACGCGACGGGCGTCCAGGTTGATTTGTGTCAGGGCGATCAGCGTGACGAGCAGCACCGGCCCGAGAATGAGGAACCGGCCGAGGCGGCTGGCGGGCCGGGGAAGGGCCAGCGGAAGCGCGGCCAGGATCGAAAGAAAGGGCAGGTAGACCATGAACTCCTGTTTGCGGATGAAAGGAGAAACGAACAGGTTCAGGGCCAGCAGCAGCAGGGGCGTCAGCAAAAGGAGCGGCCAGGTTTTCCGCAACCGGGGGATCCAGGGAAGGGCGAGCAGTCCGGCGGCGGCGAGGGCCAGCGGGAGAAGACCCAGATCGAGCGCGTGTTTTTGAAGCATGTGCAGGCGCCACAGGAACCGCATCGACGGGGATTGTCCGGCGGCGCCGAGGGCGAGGCTCATTTCAGCCCGGAGGCCCTGGCTTTGTTTTGCCAGGCCATCCATGAACCGGGCGGGCTCCCACAGGGCGGGGTTGGTCCAGGCGAGGGCGAGGGCGAACAGGAACAGGGAGAGCGCCAGCCAGACCCATGTCCGGCGCAGGCTCCGCGTGCCGCGGCCGCTGCTCCGGCTGACAAACGGAATGATCAAAAGCGGGACCAGAAGAAGGATCAGGGGATATTTCGTTCCCGCGGTGAAGCCCGCCGCGAATCCGCCGATCAGGATAAAGAGCGCGCGGCCGGTATAAATCGCGCGCGCCCAGAGCAGCAGGGTGAGGGAAAGCCCGAAGAGCAGGGCGATGTCCGTTTCGGCGTAATGGCAGTGTTCGATGTGGACCGGATTCAGGAGGCAGAAGGCGGCGACCGCCAGAGCGGAGAGCCTGGACCCTGTGATTTGGAGCGTCAGGAAGAACAGGCAGAGCCCTGTCAGAAGCCCCAGCCCCACATTGAGCCGCCGCGCGAACCGGATGTCGTTCCAGGGGGCGATCGGCCGGTCGGCGGCGCCGGCGGCGTAAGCCCGCTCGGCGAGCAGGTGGTTCCACGCGAGGCCGGCGGAGCGGAAAGGCGCGGCCAGCGTGAAGAATCCGCCGGGGTAGAGCCGGTCGCGGAGCTCGCCCTTCTCCGCGTGGGTTTCGAGCCAGCGCCCGATGGTGGGCTCATCGGGGTGCAGGCTGGGAGCGGCGATGCCCGTCAGGCGAAGCGTCAGCCCCATCAGGAGGAGCCCGGCGAGCGCCAGCCCGCAGAGGAGGCGGTTAAGAGGCATGGCGGCACCCGCGGCGGAGGCGGTTTCGGACGCCTTGCTGAAGGGCAAGATGCAATTCCTTGGCGAGCTGACGGAGCGCATGGGGCTGCTTGAATTTCCGCAGATAGCGGATCGTATGGTCCAGCCAGAAGGCGGACAGCTCCTCGCTTCGCGTCGGAGGGCGCGGGGCGGCGAAGTCGCGGGCGTAGCCCAGGCGGAGCAGCGCCTCGCCGGCGACCGCTTCGAACAGCTCGATCTGCCGCGGGGTGAACGCCGATTGGTAGACGCCGATTTTTCCCGATGAAATGGCTTTCTTGAGCGAGGCGTGATGGGCGTAGGTGGAGGAGCGCTCCAGCGTGCCGGTCTGGGGCAGAGCCTGGCCGATCGGCGGGCAGAGCGCGTCGTCTTCCCCGAGAAAGGACATGATCCGGCGGCGTTCGGCGGCGGGATCGCGCACCAGGTCCTCGAAGCGGACTTCCAGGAACTGGTCGGCGGGCAGGCCGGCGGTGGCCGCGGCGACGGTGTCCATATACCGGTTCCAGCGCCGGGCGATGGCGAGGATGCTGCAGGGGCCGATGGCGATGCGGGCGGTGGATTCGGCCACGTCGCGGCCGTCGCGGATGAGGTGGATGATCTTGGCCCGGGGGTAGACCGCCAGCAGTTCGGGGATGCGCAGCGCATGCTGGGGGGTCTTGTCGCCCCAGCGCGACTTTCCCTGCTGCCGGGCGTAGAGGGAGAAGAGCGCGTCGAAGAGGCCGGCCGCGGAGGGTTCGGCTGTCCGGCCCAGCAGGTCGTCCGTCGTGGCGCGGAGGCCCCAGTCGCGGATCCGCTCGTCCGCCAGCAGGTCGGCCGCGAGGGCGCGGAGGCGGGCCGGGTTCCGCAGGTCGCCATAGGTGTCGAGGAGGGGGCCGAAGCGGTCGAAAATGAAACTCTCGGGGGGGATGGCCAGCGCGGGATGGGAGTCGAGCAGCACCTGGAGCAGCGTGGTGCCGGAGCGGGGGCAGCCGAGGATGAAGAAAGGTGGCAGGGCGGGCATGGTCAGGCCGTTTGGTGGTGGGAGCCGAACAGGTGGGTCAGCCAGCGGCGGGCGGCCGCGGGCAGCTGGGAGCGGCGGCCGGCGCGGTGGCAGGCCGTGAAGCTGCGGGTCCGCAGCAGGCGGGGGATCGCCTCCGCCGCGTCCGCGGGATCGAAATCGCCCTCGAGCAGCGAGGCGTAGCTGCCGGCCAGCCGCTCTTCGCCGACGACGGGATAGGTGTCGGTGCCGGCGACGACCGGCACGCCCAGCCGGCGGGCGAAGCGGAAGAGGGCGGGCTCCGGGAACAGGAAGGGGCGGATGGAGGGGTCGCAAATCATCAGGCCCCGGCCGGCGAGCGATTCGATGCCGGCCTTGATGAGGGGGCGGCGCCGCCCCTCCCATTTGCCGGGGGCCCAGGGGAGAACGGGAATGCCGCCCGTTTCCAGCACGCGCTCCACAGCCTTGCCGAAGGGGAGGGCGTCGGGCACGTCGCGATCGTTGGCGAGGGAGAGGATCTCGAGGCTTTCGGCGGTGGCGACCTGGCGGCCGGCGAAGAGCAGCAGCCGGTCGCCCTTGTCGGTTTTGACCTCCAGCGTGTGGGGGCCGAGCGGGCTGACGGAGTAGCCCCGGAGGCGGAAGAGGCCGCGGCGCCAGTCGTTGAAAATCTGGTAGCGCCGGCGCTCGGCCAGGAAGGCGGCTTTCAGGACGGGCTCGCCCGGGTGTTTGCCGGCGATCCGGTTGAGATTGGCGAACAAGGAGGAGAGCAGCGACTCGAGCGGATAGATCTTGTAGATGTGAAGATGAAAATCGGCGACCAGACGCGTCATGGAGCTCCTTTGCCGTTGCGCAAGCGGAAACAGAATAGGTAAAAGGGCGGGGAAATGCAATGACAGAGAGAGCCCCCTGATCCAGATATAGGCGGTTTTTTGGCTCTGGCATTTTTTTGATGTAAGCTTTACCTTGCTGGAGTGGGGATGAACGGAAGCGTTTGCGCCGGCGAGGCCAGGCGACCGACCGCTTCTGGTTCGTGAAACCGGGAGAACGGGATGCAATTGACGAATGTGATGGAGGCGGACCAGATCCTGATGCCGGACGAGCCTCTGGACAAGGATGCCGTATTGACGCGGATGGTGGAGGCGCTGGCCAAGTCGCGCCTGCAGCGGACCAATCCCGGGCTTTCGGCGGCGACGATGAAAGCGGCGATCCTCGCGCGCGAGGCGCAGCGGGCCACGGTCATGGGGCGGGGGCTGGCCTTTCCCCACGCCCGGATCGGGGGCTTCACGGGGCTCGGCATCGCCATCGCCATTTTGAAGGCGCCGATCGATTTCGGGAATAGCGAGCAGGTCAACCTGGTGTGCCTGATGGTGGCCCCGGAAAGCGCCCCCATGCTGACGCTGGGCGCCATGGCGCGGCTCACGCAGTTTTTCCGCGATCCGGCCCACCGGCAGCTTCTGCTTGAGGCCCGGAATCCGGCCGACGCCCTGAAGAAGCTTTCCGAAAGCAAGCTGGCGCTCGACATCACCGTGACCGTGCAGGACATCATGACCGCCCCGGGGGTTTCCGTGGCGATCGACATGCCGCTCCGGCGGGTCAGCCGGCTGATGCACGAGGAAAATCTCGATGTGGTTCCGGTGGTGGACCCGCAAGGGGCCCTGGTTGGGGAAATCACCTGCGACAACCTGTTCGAGTTCGGGCTGCCGGACTTTTTCCACCAGCTGAAAAGCGTCAGCTTCATCCGCGAGTTCGATCCGTTTGAGAAATATTTCACGGAAGAGGCGCATTCCGACGCCAAGCGGCTGATGAAAACGACCCTCTGCAAAATGCCGCCCGACGCCACGCTCATGGAGGCGATCTTCGCGCTGGCCGTGAAGAAAGTGACGCAGATTTACGTCGTCACCCCCGACGGCCAATGGGTGGGAACGGTGGACAGGGACGATGTGCTGGACAATGTGTTGAACTGGTAAGGGGTGTCATGATTGCTGCCGTCATTATTTTCCTGGTCACCTACGCCCTGATTGCCTCGGAGAAGCTGGACAAAACGCTGGCCGCCCTGCTGGGCGCCGTGGTGATGATCGTGTCCGGGACCGTGCCGTACGAGCGCGCGCTGGGCTCGATCGACATGAACGTGATTTTCCTGCTGGTGGGCATGATGGTGATCGTGGGGATCCTGTCCCAGACCGGCGTTTTTGAATGGATGGCCATCCATCTCGCCCGGCTGGCCAACGGGAACGGGCTGGTGATCATGATCTCGTTCCTGGTCCTGACGGCCGTCATCTCGGCGTTTCTCGACAATGTGACGACTGTGATCCTGATCGCGCCCCTGACCATTTTCGTGACCCAGATCCTGGAGATCCCGACGAAGCCGATGCTGATCATGGAGGCGATCTTCTCGAATATCGGCGGCACGGCGACGCTGGTGGGCGATCCGCCCAACATCCTGATCGGCACCCGGGCGCATCTGTCGTTCAACGCGTTCATCTACAACCTGAGTCCCATCATCCTGATCGTCCTGGTTGCCAGCCTGATTGTGGTCGGGTTGGTTTACCGGAAGGCCATGCGGACGAATGCGGCGGGGCGCGAGCGGATCCGCCGGGCCCGGCCCGACCTGGCCATCCTGCAGCCGGGGCCCCTGCGCAAGGCGGCGGTTGTCTTTTTCCTGGTGCTGGTGGGACTTTTCCTGGGCCGGTTCCTGAATATCGAGCCGGGCCTTCTGGCGCTCGCGGGCGCCGTGGTCATGGCGATCGTCGTCAAGCGGGAGGCCCACGAAATCCTGACTTATGTGGAATGGAACACGATCTTTTTCTTCATTGGCCTGTTCATGCTGATTTTCGGACTGGAGTACAACGGGGTTTTCCTGTGGATGGGGCAGATGCTGTTGAAAATGACGGGCGGCAACCTGTTCATCACGGCGATTGCGATCCTGTGGTTCAGCGCCGTGGCGTCGGCCATTGTGGATAACATCCCCCTGGTGATGGCCATGATTCCGCTCGTGCAGAGCATGGGGCCCGCCTTTGCCAAACAGATGGGGCTGGAGGGGCAGGAGGCGTTGATCGGCACGCAGATTCTGCAGCCCCTGTTCTGGTCGCTGGCGCTGGGCGCCTGCCTGGGCGGAAACGGCACGCTGATCGGAGCTTCGGCGAACGTGGTGATCTCCCAGGTGGCCAAGCGCAACAACCAGCCCTTTTCGTTCCTGGATTTCTGCAAGCTGGGGATTCCGCTGACGCTGCTCAGCCTGGTTCTGTGCTCCGGCTACATCTACCTGCGGTATTTCTACCGGTAGGAACTGCCCAGCGTGGAGGCGCGGGGCAAGAGAACCCCCGGTTGCCGGATCTGCTGGAAGGGCGGCCTTGTCGACCGGTTTTTCATCCGCTCGAGAAGCAAGCGGAAGGCCTCCGCGCCCTGGATGTCGTCGTGGGTGCTGACGGTGGAGAGGGGCAGGGTATTGTATTCGCCGATGAGTGAATTCCCGTAACCCATGACCGCCGCGTTTTTCGGAACCGCGAGGCCGAGTTTCAGCAAGGCCCGCATGCCGATGGCCGCCAGGGCGTCGTGCCCGATGACGGTGTCGAACTGGTCCTGGTGGGCGTGAAGAAAGGCGTGGATGGCGTCTTCCTGTTCGCCGAGATCGGGCGACTGCCTGGTTGCGGCCTGGGGCAGGGAGAGGATCAGGGGCGCAGGCAGGCCGGCGGCCGCGATAGCGGCGAGGGCGCCCTCTTCGCGCAGGACGTTGATCCGGGCATTGGGGGTGGTCGTGATGAGGCAGAGGCGCCGCCGGCCGATTTCAACCAGATGTTGAACCTGTGTGTGGCCCACGCCGGCATAGTCGGGGCAGATATCGTCGCATTCGAAATCGAGAAGCGCGGCCCCGTCGAACGTCACCAGCGGGAAGCCGGATCCGGCCAGCTTGCGCAGCTCCGTGTGGGGGCCGGGTTCGGACGGGTAGACCAGCAGGCCGTCCACGCCGCGGTCCATCAGGCTGCGGATGCGCTGGTCCTCCGATTCCGAGGTGTTGGGGTGGCAGCTGAGCATGATGGTGTAGCCCTTCTTTTCGGAGGCTTCCTCGGCGCCGGCGAACCGGTTGTGGGCGCTGCCGATTCCCGGGGCTGTGGTGATCATGCCGATGGTGAGCGTTTCGCCGGAGCGGAGGGCCCGGGCGGAAAGGTTGGGGCGGTAGCCCAGCTCCTCCACGGCGGCCAGGACTCTCTTGCGCGTCTCCGCGGAGGCCCAGCAGGAGGGGCGGCCATTCAAAACCTGGCTGACGGTGGCCAGGCTCACGTGTATTAGGGCCGCCACATCGGCCAAAGTCACACGTTTTCCCCGCTTGGGCCCGGCTCCGTTGCTGAGTTCCTCTTTTGACATAACGGGAACTATAAACACCGGCGCCTATTTTGGAAACAAAAAAGAAGGGCCGGAGCGGCGTGCACAACGTTGTATGCCAGTCAAATGCAAAAAGGGACAGGCGCGAAGGCCTTATCCCTCGAAGGGAGTCCCTTTTTTGACCGTGGAGATCACTTCGATGACGGCCACCGCCTGGTCGAGGGTAATGGGGTAGGGCTTGCCCTTTCGGACGCTGTCGAAGAGGTAGTCCCAGACGGAGGTCATGGAGCATTTCAGCTTGGGGGCCACTTCGATTTCCTTTTCGATCCAGGCCAGGGTGTCCCCGCCGCCGAAGCCGCTGTCGGGCGTTCCCGGATCGGCCTTGCGCTTGGGCGGCTTGACCTTGGGATCCCAATAGCGAAGGGAGATGGTCTTGCCCGAGGCTTTCAGCGCACCCTTGGTGCCGGAGACCAGGTACTCGGGTTCGCTGAGGGCGCTGCCGCCGCTGATTTCGAGATCGACGAGCAGGCCCTTGTCGTTGTCCATGATGATCTTGAGATGATCCTCGGCGTCGCCGACGGCGGCGACCCGCTTCAGGTTGCTCCAGACATTCACGGTGGCGGGCGGGGCGCCGAGGAACTGGAGCGCGTGGTCGATGATGTGGGGGCCCCAGTTGAGGAGCTGGCCGCCGCCGAACTTGAGAAGCGTCTGCCAGTCGTTGCGGCGGGCAAAGCTGTTGCGGCGGAGCTTGATCTCGAACACGTCGCCCAGGATGCGGGAGGCGATGATTTCACGGACGTGCTGGAAAAGCGGCTCATAGCGGCGGTTGTGGCGGATGAACAGGGCATCATGGTGTTTGGCGGCTTCGGTGCGCAGCTTGTTGGCCTCGGCGTAGGTCATGCACATGGGCTTTTCCTGGAACACGATCTTGTCGGCCTTGAGGGCCTGCATGGCGTGCTTGAAGTGATCGCAGGAGCGGCTGGCCACGCTGATCAGCTCGATGTCGGGATCGGCCAGCATGTCCTCGTAGCGGGCGTACGTTTTGCAGCCGTGGGCGGCGGCGGCCTTTTCGCGCCGGGCGGGCAGGAGGTCGCAGACGGCGGCGATGCGGAACTTGCTTTCGCGGCCCTTCAGCTCGGCGGCCTGCATGTCGCAGCCCGCGCGTCCGTACCCCAGAATTCCAATCGCGATCGGTTCCACCTTGGCCATGGTCATTCTCCTAAAAGACTCGTGTAAAGAGCGTATTGTGCGGGCCTGCATGGTTAAAGTCAAGTTTGACGCAGGGCACCAAATCTCGGCCTAAGGAACGCTGTCACATTGTTATCCTAATCGTATTCTAGGCCTGGCGGGGTTGCGTGATGCGGGTTGTTCCATTTCGGGCGCCAATGGGCGGCCGCTTTCGGGCTGATCCGCCTTCAGGCTGGAGGCGTCGGGACACGAGTCCACGCCGCCTCGCCTTCAGGCGGCTGAGCCTCGAAATCGTCTCGCCCATTTTCGCCTGA
>CAXNFL010000002.1:0-41296 GCA_964201555.1 Kiritimatiellia bacterium | reverse complement strand
CTCCTGCTTTCCGCCACACCCCCCCTGCTCCTGGCCGTCCTGCTCCTGAAAGCCGCGTGGAAAGCCGGCCGCCGCCGGCGGCCTTCCGATGACATCCTGATCGAGCCCCCGAGCATGCCGGCCGACTCCGGCTTCGCCTCGTTGCGCGGGTTCCTGCTCGCGCTGGGCGTCAGCGTGCTCCTCCTGCCCGCCCTGCGCGCCGCCGAGCGCGTGCCCGCGCCAACCCCGCCCGCCCCGCCGCCCGCCGACCTGATCCTGCAGGAGGTCAGCCTGACGCTCCGCGCCCCGCCCATGAACCGTCATTCGGAGCCGAGCCTCCAGGTGGAAGCCTTCTACCGGGTGAAAGCCGAAGAGCCGGGCTCTTTCCTCGCCGCCGGGACGGACGCCGTCCTCACCAACGCGCCCACCCTCACGAGCGACCTGAAAATCGAGCGCACGCCGCGGGGGCTCGTCCTGAAAGTCCTTAAAAAGGGAACATACGAAATCCGGCTCGGCTATGTCCTCCCCGCCCTCGTCGAGGGCGCGGCCGCCGACTCCTGGGGCGTGCGGCTCTATCACCCGCTGGCCCGCCTCGCCAAGGCCGTGCTGCATATTCCGGCCGTGCCCATCGACGTCTACCTGACCAGCGGAACGGCGCGCCGGGATATCCGGGAGACAGCCACCGAGACCGTGGTGGAGCTGCGGCCCACGGCCGAATCCGTGGCCGAGATCCGCTGGAAGCCCCGGGCGCGCAAAACGCAGCTCGAGCAGACCGTCTTCTTCGCCGAGGTGCAGACCTATGCCGGATTCGAGCCGGGCGTGGTCGAGCTCTCCTGCCTGACCTCGCTCCAGATCGCCCAGGGCCAGCTGCAGTCGGTGGTGATGGACATCCCCGCCGGCATGAGCGTCACCGCCGTCACCGCGCCGGGCCTCAGCACCTGGCGGTACGACTCCGATACGCGGCAGCTCGAGGCCCTGTTCGAAAAACCCGTCAGCGGCAGCCTGAACCTGTCGATCGCCCTGCAGGTTCCGCGCGAAGGGCTGCCCTACGCGGCCGTCCTGGCCGCCCCCGCCGTGCACGGGGCCGCCCGCCAGCGCGGCGCCTTCGCCCTGGCCGTCCCCGATTCCGTGCAGATCGCCGTCGGCAAGGCGGAGGGCGTCAGCGGCATGGCCATTGAGGATTTCCCGCGGGCCGCGCAGCCGCCCGCCAAGGCGGGAGCCGCCGCGCGGACGCTGAAGCGCGCCTATCGCTACCAGCAGCCCGGGGCGAGCCTCGCCGTGACCGCCGACAAGGTCGTGCCCGAAATCCGCTCCGTTGAAACGGCGACGCTTTCCATCGGCGACGAGCGCATCCTGCTCAGCTCGCAGCTGGATGTCACCGTGGCCCGGGCCGGCATCTTCTCGCTCACGCTCGGCATTCCCGCCGGCTACGACGTGGAAACGCTCACCGGGCAGGAGGTCAGCCACTGGGACGACCTGAAGGATGCCACCAACCGCGGCGTGGTGGTTCACTTCCAGCGCCAGGTGCTCGACACGCGGCGGCTGAACGTGGTCATTTCCCGGATGGAAAAAGGTATCGAGAAAACGATTCTCCTGCCCCGCCTTGAGGTGCGCAACGCGGTCAAACATAGCGGCAGTCTGGTCGTCACCGGCGAACGCGGCGTGCGGCTCTCCACGGCCTCGCGCGACGGGGTGGTCGAGATCAACCCCCGGGACCTGGGCGTGGCCGACGGCAAGGCGCTGGCCTACAGCCTCCTGCGGCCGGCCTGGTCGGTCACCCTCTCCGCCGAGGTGCTGGCGCCCACGCTCAAGCCCGAGGTGCTGCACAGCGTGGACCTGGCCGAGGGCATGATGCGCGAGACCGCCACCTTCCGGTACACCATCGAAAACGCGGGCTGCAAGATCTTCCGCATCCAGGCGCCCCGCCCCGGCCTGCCGCTCACCATCACCGGCCGCGGGGTCGCCAAGATGTTCGAAGCCGATCCCGAAAAGGGCATCTGGCAGGTGGAGCTGGCCAGCAAGGCCGAACAGACGGTCATCCTGAGGGCGACCTGCCAGAGTCCCTTCAATCCCACCAACCGCCAGGTCACCGTGCGCTCCTTCCGCGCGCTGGACGCCGAAAACCAGCGCGGCTACGTGACGGTCACCTCGTCGGGCCGCATGCAGGTGAAGCCGCAGGGCGAGCCGGAGGGGCTGAAGCCCGAGGATTCGCGCGGGCTGCCGGCCGAGTTCGGAGCGGGCGACCTCTCCGACGCCATCCTCTGCTACCGGTCGGTCTCGCCCGACTACGTCCTGACCCTCGACGTCCGGCGCCACGGCTCGGCCACCGTGCTGCCGGCCACCGTGCGCCAGGTGGAGCTGACCTCGGTGCTGGCCGAGGAGGGCCAGCTGTTGACGCGCGCGCGGCTCGAGATGGACGCCGGCGACCTGCGCTACCTGACCGTCACGCTCCCCGGCGAGAAGGACAGCCTCTGGTCCGTCTTCGTGAACGGCAAGGTGGGGCGCCCCTCGCGCCGCGGCAAGGCCTACCGCCTGCCGCTGGAAGGCGCGCTGGCGGGCGACGCCACCACGGTCGAGATCACCTATGGGAGCGTGGCGCCCGCCGGCAACAGCCTGGAGGCCCCCACCTTCGATTTGCCGCTGAACAATGTCACCTGGACGCTCTACCTGCGGCCGGGCCGCACCTACTTCGGATTCGGCGGCGATTTCACCCTGGCCGAGCAACTGGAAGCGCCGGTGCTCTTCAACCAGTCGATCTATTCGACCCAGAACCGGATGCTGCTGAGCACGGACCTGAGCAGGGCCCGGAGCGTCATGGCCAAGGGCGAATCCTACATCAAAACGGGCAACCAGAAAGAGGCCAAGCAGGCGCTGGAGGTGGCCATGAACTACTCGCAGGGCGAGGCCGAGCTGAACGAGGATGCCCGGATCCAGTACCAGAACCTGGTGCGGCAGCAGGCCATCGTGGGCCTCGTGCAGCGGCGCTCGGAGCTCCAGCAGGAGCGGCAGATCGACGTGGATGTGGCCCAGCAGGGCGCCGCGAACCAGCCGGCGGGCTACAACGCGGGCAACTTCACGCCGGAATACGCGAAGCAGATCGAGCAGACCCTGTCCGCCGACGAAAGCGCCAACCTCACGGTCGCGGCGGACAAGATCATCGGGCAGCAGAAGGCGGCCACGGCCGTGGCGCGCTCCATCCGGATCACCGTGCCGGAGCAGGGCGTCCGCATCCGGCTGCAGCGCCCGCTCGTCATCCAGCCCGACGCCGCGCTGCGGGTCACCTTCCGCTCCCTCCCCTCCTCACCGTGGCACAAGGCCGGCAACCTCCTCCTGGTGCTGAGCGTGCTGGCGATCAGCGGAATAGTTGCTAAAACTTTGTCATCCCGAGCGTAGTCGAGGGATCTCCTCCCGAACAGTTTATTGCCCCTTGATGCAAAATCCTGCTAAAGTGCTGCCCATGTTCTTCACCCTCACGCTCAATCCCGCCATCGACCAGACTGTCCTTGTGAAGCCTCCGCTCGCACTGGGCGCCATCTGCAGCGTGACCGGAGAAACCCGCACGCCCGGCGGCAAGGGCGTGAACGTGGCCAAAATGATCGCGGCAAACGGCAAGTCGGTGACGGCGGGCGGTCTTCTGGGCAAGAAGGACCTGCCCTTCTTCGATGGCGCTTTAACGCCGGCCGGCATCGCGTGCCGGTTCCTGGCCGTGCCCTTCGAGACACGGATCAACACCATGCTCACGGATGGTATCGGCCATGAAATCAAGCTGAACAAGCCCGGGTTTCCGGATCTGGAGTTCCCCGAAGGCCACCTGATTGCCTACGCCGAAACACTGGCTAAAAAGGGACTGGCCATCATTATGAGCGGGTCGCTGCCTGTACGCTTTCCGGCCGACACCTATGCGCGGCTGATCCGGATCTTCCGCAAAGCCGGCTGCGTCACCGTGCTCGACACCTCCGGCCCCGCCCTTGCGGCCGGACTCGCTGAACAGCCCGATGTGATCAAGCCCAACCGACACGAGCTGGAGCAGGTTCTGGCCCGGCAATTGGATTCAGAGGCCGCCATCAAGGATTCCCTGCGTGAGCTCACGAAGCGGCACGAAGTGGTGATCCTGTCGGATGGTGCTGCCGGTGCCTGGTTTGCCAGCCGGGGCACCCTTCTCTTTGCGCCATCCCCGGACGTCCCGCGCGTGGATACGACGGGCGCCGGCGACACCTTGCTGGGCCAGTTCTGCGCCGATTATTTTCCCGCCCGCACCCTGACGCCCGAAATCGCCGCCCGCGCCGTGGCCGCCGGCGCCGCCGCCGTGGAGCAGCAGGGCACGCCGGTGATTTCCTTGAAGCGCGTGCGGGAGTTGGGAAGGACGGTCGCCGTGATCAGTCGCGACGCCTCTTCGTAGCCGCGCCCCTCTTCGTAGCCGCGCCTGCTAAGGCGCTGTCCTGCGCCATGTCCACCGCTTATCAGCGGCGGCTACAAGCTACCACGCCGCCTCTTCTCACTATGCGACGCGGAATAAACCCCAGTCCACTCGGGTGGACTTTTGTAACTAACTGCGCCACAACATGTTGCAACTGTAATTTTCATCTTTAGGCTATCCGGAAGCGAGCAGGCGGTTACATGATATCCATGCGAAGCAGGTGGCCCGGGCGCTCCGCGCACGGGAAACAATTCGGCCATAGGAAAGACTGTTTCCGTCGCGAGGGACCGCGACGGCCACCTTAAAGCGATCAGCCAAATGTCGTGTGGGCTTTTCCTGGGAGATGGGACAAAACCTCGGCGGCGAAGGGACTCGCCGCCCTACCGGCCAGTTGCCGATTGTCTTCAGGTAGAACCAGCCATCAATCGTCGGCGGTGCGGACGAGCAGGCCGGCCTCGGCAAACGCCTTCTTCCAGCCGGCAATCGTCTCTTTTTCAGGGACATCCGCCGCCGGCGCCGTTTCCGCCAGGCCCAGCCGCGCCCGCTTGCCCTCACCCAGCCGGTGATAGGGCAACAGATCCACTCCAGCAAGCCTGCCCTGAGCCTGTCGAAGGGGCCCGGTAAGCCCGGCCGCCAATTCCGCCACGGCGGCAATATGATCGGGCCGGGCATTGCAGCCGGGAATGAACGGCAGCCGCAGGACGATCGTCGCCCCGGCCTCAGACAACCGGCTCAAAGTGTCCAGGATCGGCTTCAACGGCACGCCCGTGAAGGTTTCATGCCGAAGCGGATCCATCTCCTTGAGATCATACAGGAACAGGTCGGTCAGCGGGAGTATCGCCTCCAGCCGGCTCCAGGAACAGCAGCCTGACGTCTCGACCGCCGTATGCAGCCCCTCCTCCCGGGCCGCCCGCAGCAGCGCGGCGGCGAACTCGGGCTGCAGCAGGGGCTCGCCGCCCGACAGCGTCAAGCCGCCGCCCGACTCCGTATAAAACAGCCGGTCCTTGAGCACCTCGTCCATGACGGCTCCCGCGGTCATGGACCGTCCGGCCATCTCCAGGGCACGGGTGGGACAGGCGGCCACGCAGGCGCCGCACACGTTGCAGCGGGCGCGGTCCAGGGTGTGCCGACCTTCCTTGTCGATCGCCTGCGCTCCGCGCGGGCAGGCCTTGACGCACAAGCCGCAGCTCACGCACAGGCCCGCGCTGTACAGCAATTGGGCCTGGGGGTCGATCCCCTCGGGGTTGTGACACCAGAGGCAGCGCAGCGGGCAGCCCTTGAAAAACACCGTGGTCCGGATCCCGGGACCGTCAAACAGCGAAAACCGCTGGATGTCGAACACGAGTCCCTTCACAGACCGAAAATCGGAATGGGTCATGAATGGCCGCTTCTCTTTTACAGCCGCGCGTGCGAACGCCGCCGGATCACGTCGTCCTGAACTTCCTTGTCCAGATGAACGAAGTACTGGGAGAACCCGCTCACCCGCACCACCAGATCGCGATGGTTCTCGGGATTTTTCTGGGCCTCCAGCAACAACTCGTTGCCGGTGAAGTTGAACTGCAGCTCCGGCACGCGTTTTTGGACAAACGCCTTCATCAGCGTGGTGAACACCTTGGTTCCGCCCGCTCCCTGGAAGAACGAGGGCTCGAACTTCATGTTGATCACGCTGCCCGTCAGCACCCGCTGATAGTCGGGCTTGGCGACCGAGTTCAGGAGAGCCGTGGGTCCGTTCATGTCCCTGCCGAAATAGGGACTGGCCGCGTCGGACAGAGGGGTGAAGGCCCGGCGGCCATCCGGAGTGGCGCCCACTTCCTTGCCGGCCGGAATATTGCTCGTGTTGGCGGCCATGGCCGAGACAAACCGGCCGCCGTCGATGGTCCTGTGCTTCAGGCATTCGCGGGCGGTCCAATCCACCAGGAACACGGCCAGGTCGTCGACCCGGTCGTCATCGTTGCCGTATTTCGGCGACTGGTTGATCAGCATCTGCCGCAGCGGCTCACGGCCCGCAAAATCGTCCTTCATGGCCTCCAGCAACTCGTCGAACCCGATCTTCTTCTCCTCGAAGACCAAGTGCTTGAGCACCGCCAGGGAATCGGAGGTGGTGCCCAGCCCCATAACGGCAATGCCGTGCATGCGTTTGAACTCGGACCCGCCATCGTTGATATCCCTGGCGCGGCCGATGCAATCGCGGGTCATGGCCGAAAGGAAGGGGTCCGGAAAACGATCGACGGGGAACTTCGCAATATAGGCGTTGACGTTCTCCGTGTGCCTGGCGATCGAATCCCGCATTTCCTGCAGGAAGGACTCGTGCACCTGGTCGAACGTGAGGCCCTGGCGGCCGCGCAGCTTCTCCATGGCGTTGACCAGTTGAATCGGCATGTTGTAGCGGCTATCGGTCCAGGCCTGCTGCCGCCCGGGCAACATGGTTTCGATGCAGCCCACCATGCAGTGGTCGCGGGCGACCTCGAGGGGAACCCCGATCTCCACGAGCCCCGGGATCAGCACATGATCGTTGAAAATCGCGGGAAACCCCACGCCTGTGCGAATCACCTCGAAGCAGGCGTTGTAGAACGTTTCCGGCGTTCCGTCATGGAACCGGGCGGAGAGGTTCGTGTGGGGCGACTTCACCAGCCCGGTGGCTTCGAGGCAGATGAACGACAGCTCGTTCGTGGCGTCCTTGCCTTCGGGGGTCACCCCGCCGATGCAGATATTCTGCACGCCCATGTTCTCGGCCAGCTTGACCCACAGGTGGCAGATCAGGTCCAGCGCCTCGCCGCGCGTCAGGATGGCGGCCTCGATATCGCGCCGATAAAAGGGCAGCAGGTACTGGTCGATCCGGCCCAGCGCCATGTGGTAGCGGGATTCGCTCTCGAAGCACAGGTGCGTGAAGGCCACCAGCTGAACCGCCTCGTGGAAAGTCCGGGGCGGCTCCCAGGCCACGTTCCGGGCCACGGCCGCCAAGTCTGTCAGTCCGCGGCGCTCAGCCGCCTCGGCCCAGCGTTTCATCCAGCCCGAAAAAGCCTCGAGCGTGACGATCATGGCTTGGAGGGCGGCCTGCTCGCGCGCGTCCGTGCGGCCCTGGAGCGACTTGCGGGCCCGCGCCACGTAGCCGCCCACGCCCTGGCTCAGCAGCGTCGGGTAATCAGCCAGGGTATGATCGTATCCGGCCGAAAAATTCCGCTGCCCTCGGGCCTGGTATTCCCCGGCCAACGTTTGAAAATCCGCTTCGGAAAATCCGCCCGCTTCCGCAGTGGCGGTAAACCAGCCGGCATGACTGCCGCAGAGGAGCTCAGCCCCGTAAAAATGCAGCGCATCGCTTTCCAGCACCCGGCGGAAGCCGGCGGCGCGAACCAGAGGCTCGGGCTGACCCGCCGTTTCCCTGTAGGCCAGAGCGCGCCAGGCGGGCCGCAAATCCGCGGCCTTACCGGATAGGATCCAGGCGTTTTTTTCGCGCACCTGTTTCAGCAAATCGCGCCATGTCGTCATGATCGCCTCCTTATTAACGCACGAAAACGGCTTTCCCGGCCTGGCCCGCATCCACCGCCGCCATCGCCTCGTCGGCCTGGTCGACCGTGTAGGAATGCGTGATGCTGGCCGCGAACTTGCGCTGGAGATCGGGATTCTTCTTGAGGAAATCGAGATAGGAGGAGAGGTCGGCCAGCGTATACTGCCCGCTGCCGATCAGCCGGAGGGCCCGGAACGTGATCATCTCGGGCTGGATGCTCACCGAGCCGCTGGCCGAATACTGGCCGGGAATCAGGTACCGGCCGCGCGTGCGCAGCAGGGCGACGCCCTCGGGCACCGCGGCGGGGGCCCCGCTGGCCTCGATCACCACATCGGCGCCGTCGCCCCGGCCCATCTTGCGGGCCAGGGCCTTGATGGTCGCGGCACGCTCTTCGGCGGGCATGGCGCGATAATCCAGCACGCGCTTGGCGCCGAAGGACTTGGCCAGCTTCAACCGGTGCGGGGACGACCCCGAGCCGATGGCCACCACGGTGCAGCCCGCCTTGGCCGCCCAGGCGATGGCGAACAGGCCCACGGGCCCCGTTCCCTGCACCACCACCAGCTCGCCCTTTTCGAGGCCGCCCGCATAGGCGCAGGCGCGGATGATGGTGGGCCCCGCGCAGGGATACGCGGCGGCGGCTTTCACGGCCACCCCCTCCGGAATCCGGATCAGGTTGGCCAGCGGCATATAGAGGTATTCCGCGTAGCCGCCAAAGAAATGGGGCTTCACGTTGGGATCCTTCAGATAGGTGACGCCGAAGTTCAGGCAGCTGGCGGTCTCCCCGCGTTTACAGGAGAAACAGGAGCCGCAGGGAACGGCCACGCAGGCAATCGCGACATCGCCGACCTTCAAGCGGCGGCCCAAGCCATCCTTGGCCGGGGACGTTCCGAGCGACTCGATGCGGCCCAGGAACTCATGGCCCAGGATCAGCGGCCCCGGAATGCCGAGCCGGCCCTTGATGATGTGCAGATCGGTTCCGCAGATGCCGCTGGCTTCCAGCGAAAGCAGGGCCTGTCCTTTTCCCGGCTGGGAGACGGGAAATTCGCGGATGACCAGCGGCTTGCCCACACTCTGATAAACCGCCGCGCGCCCTGTACGTTCGCTCATGAATGCCCCTTTTCTTGTTTTTCCACCCTATCACCCTTAAAAAACGATCTCATTATAAACATTTGTATTACGATCGTCAAATCAAGAGTGGGAATCCCATCCATCACGTGACATAATTCACAAAACGGAGAACTGCGATGACATCAATCACCCGCTCAAGCCTGCTCGCGCTTTCGCTGATTGCCAGCCTCATTCCGTCTGGCTGGGCCGAGGACGGCGCCTATATCCGCTTTCGGCTGGATGCACCGACGAATGCAGCCTGGTATGCCCGGATCAGCGCCTATATCCACGTCGATCCCTGGTCCCTCCCCAACGTCACCTGGCCCTCGAACGCGGCGAGCGCCGTCTCCAACCGGCTCGCCCCCGGCGCCTTCAGTCCCTGGTTCGACCTCAAGGCCTACGGCGGCCACCGCTTGCATGGCCGCCACGACCGCGCCGGCGGCATAGCCGAGTTTCCCAATCTGGTGCTCCAGTTCATCACGCCGGCCACCCACCGCCAGACGGTCTGCCTCGAACTCGCCACCGCCCCGGATCCCGCCGCCGTAATCAAACGTGTCACCGAATCCTACGACGGCAACCTGACCAGCATCCTGATCTCGCCCACGCTGAAGGCCGACGCCGAGTCGCTCGAAACGGGGGCCCAGATGTCGGCCCGCCGCCTCGGCTGGGCGCGGGAAGCCTCCGGCGGCGTTCGCCACTCCCCCTCCAACCTGATTGTCCAGACCGGCCTCTGGTACGCCCAGCGGCCCGAGCTCAATCTCCAGGAGGCCGAGGTGCTCCACCTGCTCGGCTTCAACGTGGTGGGCGGCCAGACTCCCGAGATTATAGCCCGGCACCTTTTCACCGAACCCGGCAACAGCTCGCTCTACTACAGTCCCGACCTGACCCTGTCCGGCGCCGACGACCAGATGAAGCGGCTGGGCGAACGCTTCAAGAAGAGCAAAACAGGCGAAGAGCCCGGCTCGCCCTTCAACTTCTCCGATGAAGTCACCGCCCCCCTCATCGGCACCAACGCCGCCTCCCTGGCCCCGTTCCACGCCTGGCTCAAGGCGCGCGGAATCAAGCCCCGCGATCTGGGCGTGGCGTCGCTCGAGCAGGTCGTCCCCATTGAAACCCCCGCGGACCTCCATGAAAGACAGCAGGCCAATCGCGCGGCTGCTAACCGGGTCTTTTACTATTCGTCCCGCTTCCGCCAGGAGGCCGCCTCCGAGCGGATCCGCTGGCTGAGCGAGGCCTTCCACCGGCACGTGAGCGCCACCGCGCTCACCTCCACCCTGCCCGCCGATCACCCGTATTTCTCGGGAACCGGCCTCGGCATGGGCATGGGCCCCAACCCGGCCTGGGGCTCCACGCCCCTCGCGCTCGACTGGTTCGATCTCGGCCGCCGGCGCTCGGTGGACCTGATGGGCATCGAGGACTGGATGGGCCTTCAGTACATGTACGGGCCCGGCTTCACGTGGGAAGGCTTCCAGCTGATGGGCTTCCAGGCCTCGATATTCAGGAGCGCAAGCCGGGGCGAGATGCCTATCATCGCCTGGGTCACGCCCAGCGATTCCACCAACCTCACGCTCAAGGCCGCCTCCGCGCTCTGCGAGGGCGCGAAGCATCTCTTCTTCTGGACCTACGGCCCGACGGCCTTCGGCACGGAAAACTACTGGTCCGACCTGCGCAGCGCCTACGACGGCATGGTCCGCCTCTCCCGCCAGCGCGCCTTCGCCGAGCCGGTCCTGCTTCCCGGCCGGCTCCGCGACACCCGCGTGGCCCTGCTCTACAGCGTCTCCTCCGACCTGTGGCAGCCCTTCGGCTACATCTCCATGCTCGAGCGGCGCCTGCTTTACCTGGCCCTCGTCCACGAGCAATACGGCGTGGACCTGCTGACCGAAGAGGACGTGCTCGCGGGACGGCTGCGCGATTACGCCGTGGTCTACACCGCCGACCCCTGCTTGCGGCAGGATGCGATGGATAAGATCCGCGGCTGGGTGCGGGGCGGCGGCTTCCTGGTCGGCACCGGCGCGGCCGGCTCGCGCAACGAGTTCAACGAAGAGGTGCCGGGGCTCGGGCCGCTGTTCGGCCTTTCAACCGTGCGTTCGCCGGAAGTTCAAACCGGGCCCTTCCATCTCCGCGCCGCGCTCAACCGGATTCCCGACCTGGACCGTTACCCCCTGCCGCCTCCGGCTTCAACCGGCTCCGTCATCGGGGCCATCGGCATCCGCGTGCCCGTGGTTGCCGAGCCTCGCGCGCGGATTCTCGCCACCTTCACGAATGGCGACCCGGCCGTGGTGGCGCGGGACTACTGGCGCGGGGGCACGCTTTACATCGCCTCCTGCCCGGGCCTGGCCTACGGGAAAGCCGCCGGGTTTGTCGCCCGCGAGCTGAAGGAAAAATGGCCGGCTGACATCCGCGCTTTCCTGACCGGGCCCGCGCGGGCCCGGGGCGTCCAGCCCCGGGTGGAGCTCTCCGAGCCGGTCGTCGAAGCTGGCGTTTACGATGCGCCGAACGGCTCCGCGTTGGTCCTGGCGAACTTCACGTACAAGCCGGTGACGAACCTGGCGGTGACCCTTCGCCTGCCCTTCAAGCCGGGCAAGGTGACCTCCGCGGAAACGGGAGCCCGCCCGTTCACCGGCGAAACTGTCGAAAAAGGGGACAGCTGGCGCTGCGCGTTTACGGTCAATCTGGATTTGAACGACATCCTTCTGATTGAGCCCTAGCCGCGCTGTCTTTTCGAAACCAAGCCGCCTCTTCGTAGCCGCGCCGCATCTTCGTAGCCGCGCCTGATAAGGCGTGGCCTGCGCATGTCCACCGCTTACCAGCGGCGGCTACACGTTCCGGCACCGGGTCACCTTTCTGTAACCGAACCGCTCTTCGTAGCCGCGCCTGATAAGGCGTGGTCTTTCGCATATCCACCGCTTACCAGCGGCGGCTACACATGTGACTTGTCGTCCCCTGAATGCTGCGCAAACGCCCTCCAAAAACTATCCCAATAATCCTGATGAAAAACATTCCACCCAGGGTGTCCTGCCACCACACACCCGGAGTAAGCCCACTTCTCAGCTGTTTCAACCAATCCTTTGCGAACTGGATTTTCAAGAATGTAATAAGCTATCGCCTCAAAAGCGCCCCTCTGCCGCTCGGCCTCTTTCAGGACATGGTCATAGGCTTGTTTCTGAAGTGCAGCCGATTGGCGCGCAAGCAACATTTCATTAAGATGTCTTCGGAAGAAAGCCACAGCCTTTCGCTGATCCGACTCGAAAGCTGTCCCAACCATAAATACATGCAAATGATCCGGCATCAGGCAATAAACAGGGATAAGCAGCTTATAGACGCAGGCCATGTGCAACAACAATTCCCGGACACGAGCATGTGAAGAATCATCCAACCAGCCTGTGGCGCGGTCATTCATGGCCATAGTCCAATGAACCATGGCCGAGTCGACATACATTTCAGGCCTTAATCGCAACAAATGTCCGTGATCGTCTTCGCTATTCCACTCCACGTCGCCTCTATGCTTTTCATCATCACGCCGCACATTCGTAGCCGCGCCTGATAAGGCGTGGCCTGCGCATGTCCACCGCTTACCAGCGGCGGCTACACGTTCCGGCACCGGGTCACCTTTCTGTAACCGAACCGCTCTTCGTAGCCGCGCCTGATAAGGCGTGGCCTGCGCATATCCACCGCTTACCAGCGGCGGCTACAAGGCATCCGACTACGCCCCTGTGTACCCCTGCTTGCGCCAGATGGCCTTGGCGACGGCGAGATCCCTGGCCGAGACCTTGCGCACGCCTTGCACGCTGGGCGGCGCCTCGCCCGGCCCCTTCTCCGTGGAGAAAGGAGACCAGGTGTCGTTGCGATAGGCGTCGCGGACGCGCTTTTTGCGGAAGTCCGGAATCTCCTTGGCATTCCCCCGGTCCAGCGCGCTGCGCCAGCCCTGGATGCCGGCCATCGACATGTCCAGCGCCCGATAGACATCCAGAAGCGGCTGCTTGCCCGAGCGGATGGCCTGGGCGAACATGTAGTTCGTGAAGAAATCGCCGCCGCCATGGCCGGCCTTGCTGGCCAGCTCGGCATGCTCCGGAAACTCCGGCCGATACAGCTTCTCGCTCACCTCGCCGGCCTTCAGCTCAAAGCGGTCATGCACCAGACGAAGCAGCCCGCGATCCATGGAGCGCGTGTTCTCCATCAGCCCGCGGCTTCCGTGAATCCGATACCAATTGCCGTGCCCGCGCAAAGTCAGGCCGTTCACGATCGTCGTTCCGCCGTTGCTCATGTGGCAGAGCATCGAGAAGCCCGGATCGCCCTGCCGGACGGGATTGTCCTGCGTTTCGTCGGCGGCGTACGGAATGCTGTGCGCGTTCACATACTCGGGCCGCGCCTCCGTGATGTACAGGATCGGCCCCAGGGCATGGGTGCAATAATAGGTCGAGGGGCACCGGTTGCGCCAGTGGTTGACGCCCCAGGCGCGGGCCAGGCGCGAGGCGATGGGATCGGGATGCATGTATTCGCATTCCGCCAGCCGCATTTCGCCCACCTCGCCCGCCTGGTACAGGCGGCGCATCTCCTGGTTCGTGTTGAAGAAGCAGTAGTTCTCGGCGATCATGTAGATCTTGCCGCTCTTCTCCACCGCCTCGGCCAGCGCCACGCCCTGCGCCAGCGTGCTGCAGGCGCTCGTCTCGCTCATCACGTGGAGCCCGGCTTCCAGGGCCTTCACCGCGAAAGGCGCATGCTCGTGGAAGTAATTGGCCAGGACCACGGCATCCATGTCGTGCTCGAGGAACTTGTCGTAATCCGTGTAAAGCGTCACGCCCGGATAGGCGGCCTTGCTCTTCTTCAGCTTGTCGGCCCAATGGTCGCACAGGGCCACCAGCTCCATGCCGCACACGTCACCCGCCCCGCGAGCGTAGGCCTGCCCGCGCCCCAGCCCGATCACGCCCACCCGAATCTTCTTCCCTTTTCCCTTGGCCATGTCTCTGTCCCTTTTTATCGTATTAGAATCAACGAGCCCCCGCTGGAGGCCCTATTGATCAGCAACTGCCGCTCGGAAAGCGCTCCAATTGACACTCTCAGTTCGTCGAACAGCCCGCGGACGCCTTCCGACCCGGTGTCGGCCCCTCCTCCGCCATTCATGCCGTCCACAATCAGTCCGGCCGAGGAATTGAACAAGCCGGAGGGCAGGTTGTGATCGAAAACCGCCTTCATCAGGGGGCCATTCGTGGTCAGGTTTTTAAAATACAGAATCACGCCGCCGTTGGTCCGGCTCCGATCGAAGGAAAACGCCGTGTAATAGTCGTTGGACAGCTTCAGGTCCCAGTCCAAGGTGGGACCCGAGAAAGTGGCGGAAGAGCTCCCGTTAGCGCTGAGGATGATGCCCAGCCGGCTACTGGTGGTCGGCCGGCCAAGGAACCAACTGCGCTGGTTGGGGCTGCTCCATTGGCTGACGATGGCCGCCGCCTTGGTGTCCACATACGTGGGATACATGAACAATTCCACCGTGAAGGCCTCCGCGTTCCAATCCTCCGCGTCGCCCGCATCCAGCCACCCGCCGTAGGTCACCCAGAAGCCTTTGCCATTAGCCAGTCCGTTTTGCGGAATAGGATTCGGGAAAGAGGCACCGCGATTGGTTGTCCCATCCACATAGGGGATGGATACCTGACTGCCGGAATTGTAACTGCCGCTGTTGATTCGCATGTGATGCTGATTGCCGCTCGAATCGCTCAGGAAGCCGGTGGTGTTGTTGACCGCGCTGAACGCCCCCTCAAAACGCCAGTAGGCCGCGGTTCCAGGAATGTTGGTCGACGCCTGGATGGTGACCGTGCTGTTCGAGGCGCTTCCCAGGCTATAGAGGCCGGGCAGCAACGTGAGTGTGATGGTTTCCGCCGACTCGACGATCCGGTCGCTTGTCGCCTGGATGACGATGTTGGTGGAGTCCGCCCCGGCCGGCAAGCTAATGTTGGTCGTGACGGCGGGGCTGAGCAGATAATCCTGCCCGTAGTTGGCCGTGCCGCCGATGACGAGGTTAATCGTGCTGTCCAGATTCGTGGCGCCGGCCGGACGATGAATCGTGAAGAGGTTTGTGGCGCCGCCTTCCGTGATCGACGGCGTGGTTGTCGTCACCCATACGTCGCCTGCAAGGAATGAAAGGGAGGCCCCGGCCGCGTTCGAATCGGTGACGTTGACCGCCCGGTACCGATAGGAATAAAAGCGGTTGGTGACGGGAAAGGTGACATTCGTCGCTGGATAAGAGCCCGCCGCCCACAGGCCTGTGGCGAAGGTGTTCGTAAAGGCCCATTGCCCGGAAAAAGCCGAGCCGCCATTCGTCTCCCCCCACACGACCGAAACCGTGCAAGGCGAGTCGCCCGTGGAGACGAGATACGAGTTCAAAGTAGCGGAAGCAGCCGTGATGGTGTCTGGCGGCCGATTATCGATAGAGGGAACGCTGATCGCTTCGGGGTTGCGGGACTTCCAGGGATGATCGGCGGGCAAACTGGTGGTCAAAGCATACTTCCATGCCAGAAGGCCCTCAACCAATTGCCTATCGGAGTCGGATTGGGCAACATTATAAATAAGAACCTCGGCGATAGATCCGCTGGTTCGATTTCCCGCCGCCCACCCCCCCAGGTAATACCGGGTGCCGATCGATTGAGTCGTCCCGGTTCGCGAGACACAATTCGAGCCGTTAACATAGAAGGCGCTGGTTCCCGCGACGTTATCCTTGCGCAATTCCAGAATCTGGTAGCCCGCGGTTGCATAATACACCGTTGTGGTACAGTCGAGTCCATCGGAAGCAAAATTACCGATAAACCTATGATTCGAATCTGCGTAAATTTGCCAGAACTGCGCGCCGCCGCTGATAAAGGAGGACGGCCCCTGAATCAGGATATTGTGATACCCGGTCGGAGTCCCCGTTCGCTTGGTCACGATATACATCACGCCATTGTCAGATCCGCCATGGGAATAGTTATCGCGGGCCAAATAATCGTTCGTGCCGTCAAACGACACCACCGGCTTCCCGTTCAACCCGTTCAGGATAAAGATCGGCTGATTGGTGCCCACTTTATTCGTGGCATCATAGCCCAGCCCGCTGCTGTCGGGCCAGTTGCTGACCGAACCGCCGTCGGCCAGATTGGTAATGGCATCCGCCTTGAGCCAGACCCGCAAGCCGGTTGACGGCATCGCCGCCCTGAGCGTTTGCGGAGCAAGCCCGCACAGCGCCACCACGACCGTGCAAAACAAAACCCATTTGCCTCTCATGAGTCGTTCCTCCTATCCAAACTGCGAAACCCACCTTACCGCACCAGGATCAGCGTCCCGGCAGCCGTCTGGCGCGGCGTGATCATCAACTGCGCGTCGCTGAGAACGCCCGACGAAAAGCGCAATTCATCCAGCCAGCCGTCATAGGCGTTCGCAGCAAGTCCGTTGTATTGGCGGATTTCCAAGGGTGTGTTGGCGGAAGTCGGAATGGAGCCGCCGGTCATATCGGCATATCCCGAGACGAGGGGTCCGCCATCGGTGAGGTTTTTGATGCGGAACAAGACGCCATTCTTGCCCGCCCCCACCTTGGTTCCATCCACGGCCACGGCAATGTAATAGTCCTTGCTTGGCTCGATGTCGAAATCCGCGGTAGGGGCATACACATCGCGGGATGGAGATCCATAATAACGGAAAAACAGTCTTTTTGGATACAGATCCTGGGTCAGGCCGATCAACCAGCAGAAGTTGATCGAATTCCACCTGGCCACGATGGCCCGATACCCCGTGGCGGGGGCATTGATGGACACGAACGCTTCCACGGTGAACACTTTCGTGGTGAAGGCGGGATCGTAAGGGACCATACCCCGCCCCGTTAGAGCGGAGCTGTTCAGCCGCCCCGAATCGGGAATAGTTTTCGGATACGCCGAGGAAAGCCCCGACGGCGCCAGCGGGCTCTGGTACAGAGCCGCTACGGAAGTCGTGATAGTGCTTAGATTGTAGCTATTACCGCTGGAATCGGCCATCACGCCCGAGGCCGTCTCAAACCGCCAGTAGCCGATCGTGTTGGTCGGCGCATGGGTGGAGCTGGCCGCGATTGTACCCGTAACGGATATACCGAGGTTCATGTAATTGTTGATGCCCGGAGTCAGGATCACCGTTTCCTGGGGCTCGGCAAAAGGGTCGTCTACCGGATTCAGGACCAAATTCGTCGTCGTTTGTCCGATCGCAAAAACAACATTGCTCGCCACGTCCGTATAGAAGAAATCGCGAGTCGGTTGGGCGCTTCCGCTCCAGGCAAACGGAACCGTCAGGCTGATGTTCGTGGCCGTCGCCGGCCGGCTCAGCGTGAACATCAGGGTATCCCCCCCCTCCTCGGCGGTGGCGTCGGGAGCGGAGACCTCGATCGGAGCCGTCATGAAGTTGACCGTGACCTCGGAGTCGAAATAGCCGGCCGAATTGGTGGCGGCGTACCGATAAAAATAGATGCGGTTGGACTCCAGCCCGGTCGCCGGATAGGTCACGGTTTCGCCTTCCTTCCACGCCCCGAGCGCCCAGGTGTTGGTGGCCTGCCAGAGGCCCGAATTAACGGGGCCCCCGTTTGTCAAACCATAGGCCATGGAGACCATCGCAGGGGCCGACCCCGTCAACATCAAATATCCATTGAGGGAGGCGCCTGTCAGGGAGATGTTGGTGGCCATCCTGTTTTCAATAGCGGGGGCAGCCGCTACATTGGGGTCCGAGTTTTTCCAGGGATGCCCGATAGGAAGGCTGTTCGTCAGGTCATATTTCCAGGCCAGCAAGCCTTCGGCAAGCTGCCGGTCATTGGCGCCAAGCGCCGCATTGTAGATGAGCACCTCCGCGATATCGCCGCTGGTAAACTTGCTGCCAAGCCACCCGCCCACATAATAGCGGTTCCCTAGCGCTTGCGTCCCCGTTTTAGAAGTGCGAAACGTCCCGTTGTAATAACAACTCACGGAGCCGGCGCCGCTGTTGTCCTTACGCAGTTCAAGAATCTGGTAAACCGTGTTCGAATAATTAGCGGCAAAATCACAATCGAGGGCTGTCGCATTTAAATTGCCAGTCAGTTTACTGCTGGAATCGGCGTATATCTGCCAGTAAATTGTAGTGGGCACGTTATTATTGAAATCAACCCCTTGAATCAAAATATTGTGGTAACCAGTCGGACTTCCAACCCGCTTAGTCACGACAAACATCATGCCGTTATCGGTGCCGTGGACATAGTTATCACGGGCCAGATAATCGTTCACCCCATCAAACCGCACCGTAGGTTTTCCATTAACCGCGTTCATGACCAAGGTCGGTTGATTGGCAACTGACCCATTGGTCGCATTCCACCCCAGCCCACTGCTATCGGGCCAATTGCTGACCGCCCCGCCATCGCTCACATTCACAATGGCATCCGCCTTAAGCCAGACCTGCATGCCGTTTGTCGGCATCGTCGTCGCCCATAGGGGGTGGGTAGACAACCAGCATAGGGTCAGCGCGAGCGCGCCCACCAAAGATGTGCGAATATTCACCGTACCCTCCTATTATTAACACACTAATATTACCATGTCAGACTCGGGCTCTCCAGCGCGCTTTTCCATCCAATTTATAAAAAAACACTTTCGCTGGAGCCCTTTAAATCCTAACATCTCACCATGCTTGACACGGTGTTCCATCTCGTCAAACTGTATAACTCACCCGAAGTGGGAAAAGTCCAGCAAGGCTTCTGGCGGCTCACGCTTGCCCTTGCCGGAATCGACTCGTGGAAAGTCACCCTGCCCGACGGGCGCGAAATCGTGGCCCCCCCGGAATACCCCTGGCTGGCGCTCATTCCCCCCAAAGCCGTCACTCAATTCGAAATCGGGATAGCCCGCCAGAACTGGGCCGTCTCCTTCGAATCGGAAGGGCTCCGCTTTGACAACCGCTCCGGCCGCATCCTTCTTCGCAGCGGACGGGACTGGCTTTCCGTGCCCGCTTTCACGGCCGTGCCGATTCGCCGCCGGGAATCCATGCTCAGCTTGTTCGAATCCATGTCCGCCGAGTGGCGCAAGGGAACGCCGGAAAGCCTGTTCCGCGCCCGCCTGGCCCTTTCCTCCATCCTGGCCGATATGCTCGATCTGGCCCGCGAGCCGGCCAAGCCGTCGCCGGAAGAAAAGTTCCGGGATGCGATCGACGCCGACGCCGGCTGCCACTTCAATCTTGCCGTTTTAGCCCAGAAGTCCGGCGTCTCCCTCAATCACCTGCGGCTGCAGTTCCAGAAGCGCTTCCATCTTTCGCCCGTGCAATACCGGAACCGCCGGCGGCTGCAGACCGCCATGGAGTTGATCTCCGGATCCGGGCAAAACCTGGCGAGCATCGCGGAACAGACAGGCTTTCTCCACCTGAGCCACCTGTCCGCCGCCTTCCGGCGCCATTACGGCATCACGCTGCGCGAGGCCCTCCGCCGCTACCGGCAATAGAGATAGCGAATAGCTAATAGCTGATAGCGAAATTTGCTATCCGCTATCCGCTACCTGCTATTCGCTATTTATTTGATGCAGCTCGGCGTGCGCATTCGGCCCGGGCTGAAATGCAGGTCGCCGATCTTCCGGCCTTCCCAGGGATTGTGCAATTCCGCGGTCAGCTCGGGAATCGTTTCCAGCTTGCCGGACGCAAAAGCCTCCACCCGCTCCTGAAGCGTGGCCAGCCGGGCCATGAGCGTTCCATAGCGGCCTTCAATGACCTCCCAGCCAAAGGGCTTGTAGGTCTCCATCCATAGGGCGCGATGCCGCTTCCAGAGCGCTTCCACCCGCTTGCGCAAGTCGACCAGATCGCCCTTGGCAATCGCTCCGGCGGCCTTGCGGTCGCCCTGGGTCACCGCCTTGGACAGGTCGCGCCGCAGGTGCGTCTTCAGCTCCAGCACGGCGGCGAGGGCGGCCGGAAATTCCAGCCGCCGGGCGAGGCCCCCCGCCTTTGAGGCGGCGGCCAGATCCTTGGCCAGCTTGCCGTACCACGCCCGCAGCTCGGCCTTGCCCAGCAACGGATCCAGAAGCGCCAGGGCCGGATCCTCCCACAGCAGCGCGCGCCCGACAGCCGCGTTGGACAGCTCCGGCGCCTCCACGAGCGGAATCGAATCGGTGGCGGAGGCGCGCACCCAGGGCTCGAACGGACAGCCGCAAACCGCGGCGAAATTCTTCAGGGACGCCTGCATCGGATCCTCGGCGCCGAAGGCCTGCTCGCAGAAATACTGGATGCCGGGCAGGGAGCTGAAAATGTCCACCTCCATGCCGTCGTCGCCCCACATGGTCATGAAGACTTCCTTCAGCCCCTCCTGGCGGCAGGCGCTCATGCAGGCGTTGACGGCGGTGAACGACCACGGCAGGGCGCTCCACAGATGCCCCCACGTCCAGATGCCGCCGCCCATGATCGGCTCGCTTCCCAGCTGCCGGTGGAAGGCGATCATCTTCCGGTAGGTTTCCACATCGGCGTGATAGTAATCCCAGTAAACTAGCTGCACATCCTTCGGGATGTTGGCCACGACCTCCTTGGGGATCTGCCACGCCATGTCGTAATACTCGTGCTTCTTGGAGCCGAGGCGGAAATACATGTCGCTCCAGATCATCGGCTTCAGCCCCTCGGCGCGGCAGATGTCGCGCACGCGGGCCAGGTGATCATTGATGATCTCAAAGGGCGGCTTGTCGCCGAACTTCTCCTTGAACCGGCCCGAGCCCAGCCCGTGCGCCTCGTCCATGCCCAGGTGAATCCGCTTGCTGCGCACGCAGGAGCTGGCGGCCTTGATGAGCCGGCGGATCAGCGCGTAGGCGTCCTCGTCCCCCGCCAGGAGAATGTGGCTCGTGTCCATGTACTTGAACATCGGATCCCACTGCAGCGTCTGCTCCAGGTGCGCCAGCGCCTGGATGCACGGGATCAGCTCGATGCCCAGCGCGTCGGCATAGTCGTCGAGCGCCTTCATCTCGGCCTGCGTGTACCCGCCGCGCAGGTAGCCGAAGAACGGCTCGCCCGGCACCTCGTAGGTGTCCTCCGTGTACATCATCAGCATGTTGACGCCCATCAGCGCCGTCCGGCGCATGAACGCCTCGACGGCGTCCGTCCGCATCACGCCGTTGCGGCTGCAGTCCACCATCAGCCCGCGCTGGGTGAACTCGGACTTCTCCGCGAACGCCAGGTCGGCCCGCGTCTTCGCCGCCAGCAGCAGGCCCAGGGCGCGGAACGCGCCCGACTTGCTGCCGAAGCGGACCGTGACGCCAGCTTTCGACGCCACCGCGGACAGCCGGTCGGCGCCCTTGGCGCTCTCGTCCTCGAAGCGCACGGCCACGGTGTCCTTGCCCGCGCCGAATCGGCCCGGGTGATCGGCCCGCACGGCGGCCAGGCCGTTTTTGAGGATTTCCGGGACGTCCTTCAAATCAAATGTGAATCCGTTCATGAGCCGATCTCCTTGCTGACTAACTGATCCAACTGCGCCTCCCACCCGACCGCCAGGGGGGCTTGAAAACCGTATTCCGCAAAGCTTTCCACTTCATAGCCGCCTTCCGGAATCATCCGGGAGGCGGGCAAATATAAGCCCGTTCCATTGCTGTAGCCCAGCGCGAAGTGCACCCCCTGCCCGAGCTGCGCCAGGATCTGGTTGCCCACCTCGCCTGTCAGCTCGCCTTCCACCGCCACGATCCGCACCTGCTCCGCCAGCCGCAGGCGCTGCACGCGGATCCGGGGGCTGGGCCCCCGGGGCGGGTCCAGCGGCAGCACCGCCTCGTCCATCGCGGCCGAAAACCGGGGCGCCGCTTCGGTCAGCCCCGCCTGCACGACCGCCGCCACCTCGTCCGCCACCAGCCGGCCCGCTCCCGCCACATCCAGGAAGGTCCCCGGCCGCCACGCCGGGCCCTCGTCATCGTGCCCATCGGTCACGACGCACGGCTTGGCATCCCCGCCCGCCCCCTGCAGAAACAGGGCGGGCGCGCCGAACTGGGACTCCAAAAGGCGGCAGGCCACGCCCGGATAATCGGCCGAAACGCGCCAGCCCTGGATCGTCGAGGGATGACAGGAACTCGAACAGACCCGCCCCCGAAGCTTTCCGCATTCCGCCTCCAGCTGGAGCACGGGCAGATGGGCGCATACCGCTCCCTCGGGATAAGGCCGCCACTCCACCCCGCCCTTCCCGTCGGGCCGGCGCCGGCTAACCGGCAGGGAGCTGGTTCCCGCCCCTGCCTTCAGCCGCGCGGGCTTCAGCGCCTCCACGGCCTCGCCGGCCGCGCGGCAGGCGGCCGCTTCCACCTGCGCCCAATAGGGCAGGTCCGGAGGTACCTCCGCATTCCTGCTCCATGTATCGACACACGCGCCCGTGTGCGTGTGGGAGGTGTTGAGCAGCACGGCGGCGGGGGCCGCCCCCGTGACGCCGGCCAGGGCGGCGGTCAGCCGATCGGCCAGAGGGCGCGCGAAAAAAAGAAGATCGAAAGAGGCGAGCGCCAGGCGCACGCCTTCGTGCTCGAGAACGAGCACGCGGACAAAGAGGTCGTCCTCCACGCCCTCGCACCCGCGCTCGCAGTCCCGCCTCCCGTAGCCGCTGAGCCTGGCGCCCAGGGGCGGGGTGATGCACGCCCGCCCGAAGCCCGCGCGCATCACGTTCCCTTGATCCGTTCCAGCATCTGGCGGCCGCGCTCCAGGAAATAGACCAGCGTTTCATGGTCCACTTCGGGCGGGATGGAATGATCGGAGTGGACAATGTACGAGCCGCCGGCCTTCAGCACGGGAATCAGCTTCTTGTCCATCTCCTCGTCGATCTTCCGGCGGTCGTTGGAGATCAGCGTGCGCACGTCCAGCCCGCCGAAAAAGGCGATCTTGTCGCCGAACCGCCGGTACAGGGTGGGCAGATCCATGCCCGCCTTCACCTCCATGGCCTGGAGGCAGTCCATGCCGGCCTCGATCAGGCCTGGCACGAGGGGCTCCACGAAGCCGCAGGAATGGACAATGACGCGGCAGCCCTTGGAGTGGGCGAAGTCGAACAGCCGCTTGTGGCCGGGCTGCACCAGCTCCCGGTACATGGTGGGGCTCATGAACGGCTTTTCCTTGAAGCCCATGTCCTCGAAGAAGAAGAGGCCGTCGGGCGCGCCTTCCCGGGCGAACAACTCCTCCAGGCAGTTGAGGGTGAGCGTGGTGAACACGTCCACCATATCGGTCACCCACTCCGGCTCGAGGGCCATGCCGGCCAGCATGTTTTCATGGCCGGTCACCGGATGCATCTGCTCGAAGGGCGCCACGCCGGCCCAGCAGAAAAAGCGGTTTTTCTCCTTGGCAAAGGCCTTGGCCTGGCGATAGCCCTCGAAGGGAATCCGGCGCTGATCCAGCGGTCCCGCCAGGAAGGGCCGCGCGTGCTCCTTCCAGGACTCGAAGTCCTTCACCATGAAATCGACATGCTCGGGCGTGGAGTCGTGCTTCTTGTGCCGGCGCAATTTGGCGCCGTTGCCATCGAGCCAGAGGGCCTTGTCCTCGTCCTCCTCCAGGATGACCGGCTTGAAGTCGAGATTGGCCGTGGAGGTGAGCCACCCCCCGGTGCGGAGATCCATGTTGAAATGCTCGTTGAGATCCTCATCTTCCTTGAGCACGCCCTCGTTTTTCCAGCGCTTGATGGAGGCGCCCCAAATCGTCTCGCTTACCGCCAGGCGATCCACCGGCTTCCGGTTCAACGTGGCATGCATCCGTTCGATACTGGTCATGGCAGACATCGGATCCTCCCGCAGTTATAAAGAGGCATAGGGTATCGGATCACAAGGCGCGATTAAAGAAGAATCCGGAAGGTCTTGGATGGTGATCGGTTAGGGGGTTAAGGCCTAGCGGGGTCGTGGCGTTTCGGCGTTTCGATCAGCGGAAACGGAAGAGGTGATTTCGAGGCTCAGCCGCCTGAAGGCGAGGCGGCGTGGACTCGTGTCCCGACGCCTCCAGCCTGAAGGCGGATCAGCCCGAAAGCACCCTTCCGTTAACGCCGAAACGCCGCAACCCGACGGGCCGATCCTTCTTTGCCCTTGTCAGGAAGAGACCGGGGAGTCATGCTGAATGAAACGCATGCGGACCATCCTCCATCTCGACATGGACGCCTTTTTCGCGTCCATCGAACAGCACGACCGGCCGGAGCTGCGCGGCAAGCCCGTGGTCATCGGCGCGGCGCCCGACAAGCGCGGCGTGGTCTCGACCGCCTCCTACGAGGCCCGGAAGTTCGGCATCCATTCGGCCATGCCCTCGCGCACCGCCTACCGGCTCTGCCCCGAGGCCATCTTCGTCCACCCCCGCATGGACCGGTATTCCGAGGTGTCCGACCAGGTCATGGCCATCCTGGAAAGCATCACGCCCGACATGGAGCCGGTCTCGGTGGACGAGGCCTTTCTCGACCTGGCCGGGGTGCTGCACTTCTGGCCGTCGGCTGAAGCCCTGGCCCGCGCGCTCAAGGCCCGCATCCGGGACGAGCTGGGGCTCACCGCCTCGGTCGGCATCGCGCCGAACAAGTTCCTGGCCAAGCTCGGCAGCGACCTGCGCAAGCCCGACGGGCTGACGCTCGTGCCAACCGACCCGGAGGCCATCCTCGCCTTCCTGTCCCCCCTGCCCGTCACCCGCATCTTCGGCGTGGGCGACGCCACGGCCCAGGTCCTGAAGCGGCACGGGCTCACCACCATCGGCCAGGTGCAGGCGCTGCCGAAAAACCAGCTCGAAACTCTCTTCGGCCCGTCCTTTGCCGACCATCTCTACCGCCTGGCCCGGGGCCAGGATGATCGCCCGCTCGTGCTGGAGCGGGAGGAAAAGAGCATCTCGAACGAGACCACCTTCAATGAAGACTGCGGCGCGCCGGACGTGCTGCGCCAGACCCTGCTCGAGCTGGTCGAGCAGGTGGGGCGGCGGCTGCGCCGCCACGGCAAGCGGGCGCGAACGGTCCAGATCAAAATCCGCTTCCCCGACTTCAAGACCATCACCCGGCAAAGCTCGCTGGCCATGCCGACCGATTCCGACCGCGACCTGATCCACGCCGCCCTTGCCCTGTACGAAAAGGAAGCCATCAAAGGCTCGATCCGGCTGCTCGGCTTCGGCGTCTCCAACCTGGCGGAGCCCGGCGGCGGGCCGCCCGTCCAGCCGCTGCTGTTTGAGGAATCCCCGCCCGAGCGGCGGAAGAAGGACGCGCGGCTCGACAAGACCGTGGACGCCCTGCGTGATAAATTCGGAACAGATATCCTCAAGCGCCTGTCCGAGTCCAAGCCGGAAGGCCGCCATTGACAGGGCGTCGTTCAGCGGCAATACTTTTCCGCTGAATCAACCGGGCCATGCCCTCAATGGAGAAACGCCGTGACGACCCCCCGCCTCCTGGCTGAATGGACGGAGCCGATCGAGCTGCACAATCCCCAGCCAAGCAGCTCCCTCCCCGACGTGATCCGCCGACTCTCCCTCCAGGGCCCCGCCAACGTCCCCCTGCGCATTTCCGCCGAGGTCCGCGCGGAAGGCATCCCCGGCACGCCCGGCATGGAAGCCGTGATCTTCTTCAACCTGGAATACGCCACAGGCCCCGTCTTCTGGGATATGTTCCTCTACCCCGATACCGGCACCACCCCCTGGCGCACCCTGAGCTGCGACTGCCGCGCCCGGGGCGACCTGCGCACGGCCGAACTGCATGTCCGCTTCCACGCCAAGGGGCGCCTCTTTGTCCGCAACGTGCGCGTGGAGGCGCTGGAGCCGTGGGCGGACGATGCCGACGCCGTGGTCGCCGTCTTCGGCGACAGCACCGACATGACCTGCTACCTTCCGACCGAGCACCGGCTGACGCGCCGCCTCGAATTATTGCTGCGGGACCGCTTCGGAAACAGCCGCATCGACGTGCACGGCCTCGCCGAAGGCGGCGAAACGCTGAAACGCATCGTGGAGTCGGGCCGACTCGATCGCGAACTGCAGGCCCTGCCCCGGTGCGACATCGCCATGATCCGCTACGGTCTGAACGACCGGAACCTGAAGGTCCCGCCCGAGACGTTCACCCCGCTGCTCAACGACGCCTGCGACCGCATCCTGCGCCGCTTCCCCAAGGCCCAGATCGTGCTTTCCACCACCCTCCCCGCCCCGGGGGCCGAGGTTTTCAGCCGCCAGACCGAAGCCGTGGCCCGCGAGCGGAAGCTGCCCCTGATCGACCTGGCCTCCTTCATGCGGGATCTGTCGAAAGCGGGGAACTGGGACTGGCACAACGACCCGAATCACAAGATCGGCCGGTCCCGCCGCGCCAATCCGCCGGATAATCCCGACGGCCTGAAAGGCGACCTTCACCCGAACGCCTACGGCTCGCAGCTGATCGCCGAATGCTACTTCGAGCACCTCGAGCCCCTGCTGGCCGCCCGGCTGAGCCTGAACAGCTGACCCATTCGGACTCGATGCAAAATACAGGGGACGCCTCTCATGCCCGATACCAGCCATGACGACCTCGAACTGATCCGCGAGCGCCTGTGTGCGGAACCTCCGCTGCCCGGCATAAAAGAATGTGAAACTCCGGAAATTGAAGCCTGGGTGGCGACGCTCCTTCCCGACGGCTCCTGGGCGGATATCGACTACGCGAACGACTCCCTCAAGGACTGGAGCGCCAAGATCCATTTGATTCGCCTGAATCACATGGCCCACGCCTGGCACTGCGCCTCCTCTCCCCTTCATGGCGCCGCCCCTCTTCTCTCCGCCCTCCTGCGTGGCCTGGATGGATGGTATCACCGCGACCCCCAGAATCCAAACTGGTGGTGGAACCAGATCGGGGCGCCCCTCCTGCTGGCCAATATCCTCCTGCGGATTAAAGGCGCCTGCGCGCCTTCCTATATCACCCGGGCCGAACCCGCCTTCCTCTGCCACGAACCCATCGACCGCTTCACCGGCCAGAACATGGTCTGGACCGCGACAGTCACGATCTACCATGGCATTCTCACCGGCAATGCCGCCCGCGTCACCCGCGGGTTTATCCTCGTTGGCCGCGAACTCCGGGTGCTGCCCGGCGAAGAGGGCCTGCAGCCCGATATGAGCTTTCACCAGCACGGCAGCCTGCTCTACTCGGGTGGCTACGGGAGGGTCTTCGCCGCCGATGTCGGCCGCCTCATCGCCCTCTCTGCCGGGACGGCCTACGCCTTCTCCCCGCTTCTTGTCGACCGTTTCGCCCGCTTCATGCTCGACGGCTCCCGCTGGATGATCCGCGGCAACACGTTCGACCCGGTCACCGTGGGCCGCGAAATCAGCCGCCAGGGCCATAGCGCCCACCTGTTTTTCGAAGGCCTGCGCCACCTCGCCGCCGTCGGGCACCCGCGTCAGGCTGAAACACAGGCCTCCGCCGCCCTCGATCCGGCCAGGGGACTCTCCCTCGTCAGCGGCAACCGGCACTTCTGGCGCTCAGACCTCATGACCCAGCACCGCCCGGGCTACTACATCTCCGTGCGCATGCCAAGCCGCCGGATTCTCAACACCGACATGGCCTGCTGCGGGGGCGAAGGGCGCCTGTGCCACCATATGGCGGATGGCGTCACCATGATCATGCGCGACGGCAACGAATACCGCGACCTATTCCCCGTCTGGAACTGGCGGCAGATTCCGGGCGCCACCGTCGAGCAGGAGACCGGCCCCTTCGATCCTGAAACCTTGCGCCGACCGGGGGAAAACGCCTTTGCGGGGGGCGCCTCGGACGGCGCCATCGGCTGCGCGGCCATGAACTTTTCACGCTTTGATTTAAAGGCCCGGAAGGCGTGGTTCCTGTTCGATGAAGGGCTGCTGGCCCTCGGCTGCGGCATCACGTCGTCCAGTCAGGCGCCCGTGTGCACCACGCTCAACCAATGCCATTGGCGCGGCCCCCTCTTCGTGGCCGGACAGGAAAAGCCCCTGGCCGAAGGGTCTTATCCCCTGGCGGCGGGCTCCGCCTTCTGGCACGACGGCATCCTCTACCGGATCTTCGATGGCACGGGGGCCTTGAGGATGGAGCGGCAGACCGGAGCGTGGAGCGATTGCGGCGTGGAATCGCCGGATCCCGTCACGCGGCCGGTCATGAATGCCGGACTCGAGCACGGGGTGCAACCCGCCGGCGCCACGTACGCCTATGCCGTGCTGCCCGGCAAGGAGGCCTCTTCCGTTTTCACCGGGGACCCGGGCCGCTTTGTTATTTTAAAAAATGTCCCGGCCCTCCAGGCGGTGTGGCACGCCCCGGACTCGCTCGGCCAGGCGGTCTTTTACGAAACCGGAGCGGTTGACTTTCCGGACGGCCTGCAGATCGCGGTCAACAGGCCCTGCCTCCTTCTCTATCGACCGGCCGGCGACGGCCGCCGAATCCTCACCCTGTCACAGCCCGAGCAGCAGGACGGCCTGCTCACCGTCCGCCTGGCGGGCCGTCATTCCGCCGAGGCAACCGTCTCCCTGCCGGCGCGGGACTATGCGGGCTCCAGCCTGACCCTGATAATATAAAGGCTCAGACTCAATCCTTACAACGCAGCTGAATTAACGACTCAATCAGCGGAGATTTTCGTCACCAGGAAATTATCGATATAGGCCTTTGAGTCGGGGCTGACGCCCGTCGTTGAGGTGGCGTGAAAAGACACGACAGGACGCAGCCTGATCTTGTTGCCCACGGGTACGCCCCAGGATTCATTCATCTTGATGACGGCTAATTTCCGCCAGGGAACCTGAAGCGACTCCCGAACCCAGTAAGTCGCCTTGCCGGTCAAGACGGTGTACTGGATTTTCAGGAAAAACTTCGAAATGCCCGCCGGAACCGGGTATGCTTTTGGGGTCAGCGCACCGCCCGAAACAAATGAATAACAAAGAAACTCCCGACCTCCCGTATTGGCCTGCTTGATTTCCAGAAAAGTTTCCTTTGTGGAAATGGCGTTGATCAGGCCGATTTTCAGGGAAGCCCAGGCGGAGGGAGAGGTTCCAATATCCAGTTGCGGCATGTTCACAGTTGCCTGAACCTGGATGGAATCTCCCGGCCTCATGACAAGCTTGGACTTGAATATCCAGTTGTCATACTCAAGCGTGTCCGGGTAATCCGAATCGGGGTACAGTCGACCGTTCATCTCAACCAAATGGGATTTGTTATAGAAAGAATCCCACAAGTTTGTGTTCATCGCTCCGTCATTGAAGTTATCCCCATAGTCCAGAACGGTCACGCCTTGAGCCCCGCCTGCCGCTACCGCCAGAATAACAAGAGTCAACCATCGCTTCATCCATTCCCCCTGCTTATGTTTCTAAAATTAAATGGTAAGGCAAATCCCTCCGGCGATCAACTCCTAACCTCGACTTACAGCCTCGAAAACATTCATGGCCTTAGCTCTGCTAATTGCCGGGACAGCCTTGCCACGCATCCGGTCTCCACCCAGGTGCGCAGCGGATCGTTGGGCTGCATATCCAGCGCCACCTTCGCCCAGGCATCGCGCGCCTCGTCCAGGCGCAGCGACTCCTCGAGGCGCTTCGGGGTTTCAAACAGCTTGGAATACCGCTGGCACTCCCGCTGCAGGGCCTGCCGCCCTTCACTGCGGTCGGCCGATTCGGGCGATTCCCGCAACGTTTTGAGCGCGTCCTGCAGGTCGCCGCCACAGCGCGCGGTCCACGCCTTCTCCATCGCCGTGGGAGCCGCTTCCGAAGCGCCCCCCGCGCGCCCCGACCACGCCGCCGCACCCGCCACCGTCACGATCAGCACCGCCAGCACGCCCAACCACCGGCGCCAAACGGGCGGAACCTTCACCTCCAGCCCCCGCCTCCGGCCCGGCCACCGGAAAGCCAGCGTCGTCCGGCCGAGCGTGACCGGCTCGCCGGCCGCCACGGTCGTCGCGCTCACGCGCCGACCGCCCACCACAATCCCCGCCTTGCTGGGATGGCCCGGCCAATCCTCCAGCACCACGCGATCCCCTTCCACCCGCCCCACGGCATGGCGGCGAGAGACGCTGATATCAGCCATCAAGGCGCAGGTGACCTCGGCCGGCTCAATCGAACGGCCAATCGAAAAGCCATCCACTGGCACCTGGAAAATCTTGCCCTTCTCGGGGCCCTTCACGACATCGATTTGAATCAACTTTTCCATGACATCCTCCTTTATTTTATATGCCCCCGAAGCCGGCCAAATAGGTTTTTGCCTGACTCATCAACAGCGGAATGAACACGAGGCAGGCGAAAGCGGGAACCATCAGCAGCAGCAAAGGCAGCAGGATTTTCTGCTGGGCCTGGGCGCCGGACCGCTCGGCTTTCTCCATGCGCTCAAGGCGCATCTTTTCCGCCTGGGCGGCCAGCACCTGCGCCACACCCGCGCCAAGATCGAGGCCTTGGCAAAGAATGGCCACGAAGCTGGTCATCTCCGCCATCCGGATCCGCTTCGCCATTTCCTGGAGCGAACCCGACAGCGAGCGGCCCAGTGCCATATCGCGGCGAGCCAATTGCAGCTCTTCCTTCAGGGGGCCGCCCGCGATCTTCGCCAGCACGCGGTCGATGGCGGATCCGAACTCAAGCCCCGCGAGCGTACACAGAGCCAGCAAATCCACCACATAGGGCATGGAGCATCTCACGGCGGCGTGCCGCTCCTGAATGGCGCCGAGAATCCACAGATCCGGGAAGACCAGCCCCAGCACCACGAGCCCGGCATGGATGGCGCCGCCGAACGGCAGGCCGGCCACAGCCAGGAGCAGGGCCAGGACAAACCGGATCGACATATACTCGTCCGGCCGCACCACATGCCCGAATCCCGCGGCCGTGAGGTTGCCCTGGATCCACCGCTCCAGGGCCGGCCAGGCGCGGAGAATCCGGTTGGACAAGGGAGCGAACAGAAGGAAGCCCGGACGAAGAGCCGCAAACAAAGGCGGCTGCTCGCCCGCCGGACGCGTCACCTGGGGCTCAGCCGTCATGGCCGTCATCATTCCATAAGCCGCGGCGCCCGTGGCCACCGTCACGCACAAGACCGATAATTCACAAAATACGTTCTGCATGATTGGACTCCTTAGATTTTCACCGACGCCATATTCCGTATCACCATCAGGGCCAACCCGTTGAAGGTCGTCCCCGCCACCAGCAGCCCCTTCCCCCACACCGTCGAAAACACGTTGCGCACCCCGTCCGGATCCAGGCAGAACCAGCCGATCAACAACAGGTACGGCAGCGCCGCCAGGGTGTAGCCCTGGAAGCGGGTCTCCGACGTCATCGTCCGCACGCGATCTTCCACGCGTTCGCGCTCGCGGATCATTTTGACCAGCCCGTCCAGAATGCGGGTCAAGTCGCCGCCGGTCTGCCGGCCCACCTGAAGGGCGGTCACGAAAATGCGCACGCTCTCGCCGTCCATCCGGGCGGCCATGCGCTCCAGCCCTTCGTCCAGCGACATGCCCAGGTCCCGGTCCCGCATGACCCGCGCAAACTCCTCCCGGGCCGGAGCCGGCATTTCGCGCGCCACGATGTCAACGGCCTGGCTGAGGTTGAATCCGGCCCGCAGCGAGTTGGCGATCATCAGCAGCACGTCCATGAACTGCTGGTGAAAGCGGCGGCGGCGCCACGACTGGTAGCTGGCCAGAGCCCAGCCCGGCGCCATAACCCCAAGGCCCATGGTAAAAACTGAAAAAAGACCGCTCTGGGTGAGCGCCCACGCTCCGAAACCGGCCAGCGCCCCGCCCGCTCCAATACAGGCCAAAATCACCCGCTCTCCAACGGGAAGCCGCTCGCGACCAAATCCATCCGCCGCCGAGGCGGCCGTCTCGCGGATCATCGTCCAGACGCACGGCACGATCACCCAGGCGCCGATGAAGGCGACCGCCCAGATTCCCAGATCCCATATGCTCAGGTTCATTGATTATCTCCTGTTAGAGGCTCGGCCAGTTATACGAGGACGGCCAATCGAAGGGGAACCATAGATAGGGGTCGAACCCTTCCCAGTCCTTGATGCCGGTCACCCCCATCAGCAGGTCCATCAGGCACAGCGGAAACTCCATGGAGCTTTGCCCCGCCTGACTCTGCGCCAGCGTGCCGGACACCTCTTCCGCCTGTTGGAGACAGGTGTTCACGGCGACATTCTCCGCTTCGCCGCGGGGCGCATGGATCAGTCGCCCGATAAAAGCCAGCCCTTTCCCCACGCCCTCCTTCACGCTGCCGCCCGCTTTCTGGAGGGGACTCATCACTTGTTTTTCAAAAATTGACGCTCCTTGGGAGCCCAGCTTCTTCAGCAGACCGAATCCGGATTCATGCAATTTCCGCAACGCCTGAATGCCAAGCTTGGCGAGCACCGGCTTGGGATTTTCCTGGAACTCTTTCATCCACTCCAGCAACTGGGCAACATCGGTGAAGTTGAGCTTCTTCATCAGCTCATCCGCGTCCACCTCGAACTCCACGGCCAGCCCGCCGCCGAAACCAAGAGAGGCGCCCAGGCTGGCCATGAACGACACCTTGCCGTTCCAGCCCAGCGTCACCACGGCCTTGCCCTCGGCCAAGGCGCCGGCATAGCCCGATGCCACCAGGTTCACATTCGTCTTAACCCCGAACACGTGGGCTTCCATGTTCATCTTCAATTCGCCTTTCACATACACCCCGGCCGATCCCTCCGCGCCAAACGTAATTCCCTTGTCGTCCACGTAGCCGCCCAACCGCCCCTTGGCAATGGCCGAGGCTTCCAGCCGCCCGCTGCCCTTCAGGCTGGCGCCCAGGTCCTTGTCGCCGATCGACAGCTTTTGCGTCGTCCCCCTCACCTCCGCCTCGAGCCCGGCCTGCCCCTTGAGCTCGTACCCATTTTCTCCAGCCCGAACGGAACCTTCGGCGCCGGCGCTGGCCTTGACCGTGGCGGCTCCGAGCTTCCCCTTGAATGTTTCCTGATACGAAGGGCCTGTTTCCCCTTGCCAGATCGTCTCCGGCTCCTCCAGCTTCGTTGTTCCCAATGATTGAGAGGTCGAATTCCCCAGGCGAGCCTGGATCTTGGCCCTGGTGTCGTTCTTGAGCCCGGACTCCCCTTCCCACCGGTTCTCGTCCCATTCGCCACGCAGGTCCGTTTCCGTGGTCTTCATCTGGGTGCCGGACTGGGTGGTCTGCCATCGTCCGTTGTCGGCCGTCGTCCGCGACTGCATATCGTAGGTCCGGGTCGTGACTCGTACCGCGGAATTCGGATTGCGCTCCGTGGTCTTGTCGAGCACGCGGGTCTTCGTCTGGGGTTCCGCTTGGGCCGCCACGCCCAGGGCCAGCAAACTGCCGCCGATCCACCGCCACATCCCGTTCGTTGTTTTAGAAAGATTCATCCTCATCTCCTTGATTTAACGGTTTCCCTTCCAGCCCGGATCCTTGCCCTGACCAATAAGGATCAGGTCGTCGAGGAACTTGACGGCGAGATCGACGTACGGACTGTGGCCGTCCGCCACGGCGGCCATCAAACGGATGCCACGATCGAAATCGATCTGGCTGAGCACCAGAAACCGGCCCAAGTTGTACTGGGCGTCGGGCAGATAGGGATCGGCGGCCAACGCCTTTGAAAACGAGTCCAGGGCGCCCTCCTTATCCCCGCGCCGGACCGCGATGACGCCCAGGTCATTCCACGCGCGGGCATACGCCGGCTTGACATCCACGCACCTGCGGAAAGCGGCTTCGGCCCGGCGAACATCGCCCGTCTTGTCGTAGCACAAGCCCAGGACATACCAGTTTTCGGCGAGCGCCGGAAACCGCGCCGTTCCCTCCTCGGCCAGCGCGACAGCCTCCTGGCTCCGCCCCTGCTCCGCCAAAACGGCGGCCAGGTCGTTCCGCACCGCCGGATCCGACGGAAAGGATTTCAGCAGGTCCTTCAATGTCCCTTCGGCGTCGGCCCAGCGGCCCTTCCGACCTTGCAACCGGGCCCGCTGAAGGCGGGCTTCCGGAAAATCGGGCTTATCCTTGAGGACTTCGTCGATCACTTTCTCGGCCTGATCCAGCACGCCTTCCCGCACATAATGGGTGGCCAGCATCAGCCGGCTTTCCGGGGAATTGCCCGACACCTCAACCAGCGCCTTCCACACGCTTGCCTGCCTCTCCGGCATCCCCGCCTGCTCGTAGAGGCGAGCGAGCAGGAACAGCGTCTCGGGGTCGCCCGGGTTGATCCGGAGGCTGACGATCAGATATTCCGCCGCCATCTGCAGGCTCCCGGTTTCCAGAAGCAGCCGGGCCAGATTGTTCAACGGCATGGCCAGCAGGGGATTCTCTTTGACGGCCCGCTCGAAGGCGGACTGCGCGTCCGGAATCCGTCCCTGCTTCAGCAGGGCCGCGCCCAGATTGTTCCAGGCCAAGGCATTTCCCGCGTCCCATTCCACGGCCTGGCGGTAGTAAAACTCCGCCCGCCCGAGGCTCCCCCTCATCATCGTCAGATTACCGGCGTTGTTGGCCGCGCCGCTGAATATCCTCTTTTCATCGGCATCGGCGCCGGCTTTCGCTCCCGCCAGCACCTTTTGAAAACCGGCCAGCGCGACGTCCATGCGCCCCGCCTCCTGATTCGCCACCGCTTCGTTATACGCCTCAGATGCCCTCATGATTTTCTCCGGTACCGCCTCCTGCATCCCTTCGTTCAACTCCTGCGCCCGGCACACGCCAAGGCCCGCCACCAGCAACCCGATCCACACCATCCGTTTCATATCGCCTCCCGTTGATTCTTTGTTTCATCCTCAAACATGGTTTCGTCGACATCCAGGCCGGCGATCCGCAAGCGATCCGCGAACGTGGGCACATGCCCGGTCGCCCGGAAGCGCCCTTCCACCCGCCCGCCCGCGTTAAGCCCCGTCTGCTCAAACACGAAAATATCCCGAACCGCCACCTCCCCTTCTTCCAGCCCCAACACCTCCGAGATGCGCTCGATTTTCCGTGAGCCGTCGCTGAGCCGGGCAATTTGCACAACAAGCTGCACGGCCGAGGCGATGTTGCGCCGAATGACGTTGACCGGCATTTCGACGGCCATCATGACGAGACCCTCCAGGCGCGCGAGCATGTCCCGGGGAGAATTGGCGTGCAGGGTCGTCATGGATCCCTCATGCCCGGTGTTCATGGCCTGAAGCATGTCAAAGGCTTCCGATCCCCGGCATTCGCCCACAAGAATGCGGTCCGGTCGCATCCGCAGCGCGTTGCGAACCAGGTCGCGAATCGTGACCTCTCCGCGCCCTTCCACGTTCGCGCGGCGGGCTTCGAGCCGGACCAGATTCAAGTGGCTCAGGCGCAGCTCGGCCGAATCCTCAATCGTGATCACCCGTTCCTCCGCGGCCACCGACTGCGACAGCGCATTCAGCAAGGTGGTTTTGCCCGTACCGGTTCCGCCAGAAACAATGATGTTCCGCCGGCCTCGCACGCACAGGTCCATGAATCGCATCATCTCCGGGGTGCAGGAGCCACCGGAAACCAGATCGGCCGCGCCCAGTCCGCGCCGGGAGAACTTGCGAATCGTAATGGTCGGCCCGTCCACGGCCAGAGGCGGCAAAATGATATGCACCCGCGACCCGTCCCGCTCCAGGCGGGCATCAACATAGGGCATGCTTTCGTCCACCCGGCGGCCGATGGGGGCCACAATGCGGTCGATGATGCCGGCCAGCTGCTTGGTCGTTCCGAAACGGCGATCGGTCAACTCCATCTTCCCCCGCCGCGCCACGAAAATCCGCTCCGGGCCGTTCACCATGATCTCCTCGATCGTCTCGTCTTTCAGGAGATCCTCGAGCGGACCCAGCTCCAGCGCCTCGTCAAGCACCTCCTTGACCAACGCGTCCCGTTCGTGGGAAGTCAGCGTTTCGCCCAGGCGGTCGAGCTCAAAACGGATGATGTCCTCCGTGCGCTTGCGCAGCGCCACCATGCGCATCGCGCCCTCCAGGACATCGAGGTTCATCCGCCGCAGCTCCTCGTTCTCCTGCACCCGCCCCAGCAGCCGGGCCTTGAGCTCCTGAAACTTGACCTTCCGGTTTTTCTCCCGCTCTTCAATGACGCCCAGCACCGACTGCAGATCCACGCACCGGGCCCGACCCGGTTCCACCTTGACCATCGTATCCTTCATCACCGCGCCTCCTTTTTCTGGGCGGACTGCGAGCCCGCCGGTTCCGACACCTTCTCCCGCAGCCCCGTCCGCAGCGCCGCCTCCTCGGGGGCGCCCGGCACGATCCGCCGCGGGGTAATCAGGATCACCAACTCGCTCTCCTTTTTCTGATACCGCTCCGACTTGAACAGCTGCCCCAGCACCGGGATGCTGCCGAGTCCGGGAATCTTCGAGATATCCTCGGAATCCGTATGGCCGATCAGGGCGCCGAGGCTAAGCGTCTGGCCGTGTTTCACGTTCACCGATGTTCTGACATACCGCTTCAGGATGGAGGGATAGGAGGCGATCAAGGGGCCGAGGTTGCTGAACTCAATCCCGACCTTGGTCTCGATATTGCCAAGCCGGTCGAGGCGCGGCTCCAGGTCCAGCCCGATCCCGTATTCGACTTCCTCCACCGCCACGTCCTGGCTGCCGGGGCCCACCGCCACGATGTGAAACGAGCCTCCCGCGAAAAACCGGCCCTTTCCGCCGTCTTCGCAGACCAGGTTCTGCGTGTAGAGCAGCCGCGCGTCGCCCGATTGCAAATGCGGGGTCAGCAGCTGGAACAGCTTGGTCGTGGCCAGGGAGACGGACGACACGGCGTCGGCGCCCGCGGCCGCCGACCACCCGGCCTGGACGCTCAGCGTCTGAACCCCGGCCCAGTCGACGCCCATCTCCCGCATCGTATCGAGCGTAATCTCGATCAATTGGCATTCGAGAAGGAGCAGAGGCTTCTCCAGGACGACATCCTGGGGCATTTCGTTTCCCTTCCACGGCTTGACCGTGAGAAAACTCCGGACCGCGGGATGCACGCCGGCCGCCGCGCATTCGATGAACGACTTCTCCGCCTCGCTGAATACCATGCCCTGCAGAAACAGCTCGCGGCCCGAGAAGGACAGCTCGATATTCCCGTTGCCGATGCGATTCCTCGCCTCGGCCACCACGGTCTCGCCATAAGCGGGCGCCAGGTCGGTCAGGTCAACGAGCGCCTCGCCCATGACGGCGCGCGCCTGGGCGAGCCGCGCATAGGACTGGCGGGTGCCGATCATTCCTGTCACACGGACCTTGTCGGTCCCGTCCACGAGAGAGACCGAAAGTCCCTCCAGCGGCTTCCCCTCGCTGTCACACAGCAACGAGCGAGCGGCCGCGTCGAGAGGCCCGGCGGCGGTTCCCCGCGATACGAACACCTCCAAGCGGTCGCGCTCGGCTTCCGCCTCATCAAAGACGTACAGGGTGGTGCGTCCCTCGGCGAGTGGCGTCATCCGGAGGGTGTCCGACTCAATCTCAACGCCAACCACGCGATCGCCGCCGGCCGCCAGTTCCGCGCGGCCAACGCCATAGCTCACGGGGAACACGCCGGGCTTGCCCGACTTGAGGTCCAGGTTCACGCGCACGGTCGCCGCCTGGGCCGACAGCAGGCCGGCCACTGCCAGAAACCCCATCGTGTGTACCCATTTCTGATATATTTGTCCGTTCATGATTTTCACTCCTTCGATTTAGAGGGATCCGAGTTCGTCGAGGGTCGAGCGGGTGGACGTGCGAATCTTGACCGGGACGCGGGCGCCAAAGGCCTCGTCGCCCTTCAGGGAAAGCAGCCGTTCGGTCGGCGGCTGCAGGGGCTCCGCCTTCTCGTTGCGGCGATTGCGCAGGAGGCAGCGCAGGTAGGCCATCTGGGAGGCCAGGCTGAGGCGCCAGGCCTCGGCGGCGGTGACCTGGACCGTCACGTGAACCGTCATGGGCACGGAAGAGGCCTGCCGCGCAAGCCCGCCCGGGCCCGCCTCCGACAGGCCCTCCGCGCCGACCGCCCGCTCGCCCATCCGCTGATCGACGGCCAGAACGGAAACAGCCTGGGCCAGCACGGTGGCGTGGCTGCGAGTCATTTCGGATGAACTGGCGGCCGACTCGAACACGCCGATGATGTCGATCCGGTCGTGGGGCTGCAGGAGCCCTGCCAGCCCGCCTTCCGCGTCGAATTTCAGGGTCATGGCGCGCATGCCTTCCGCCTGGGCCACGCGGAGGGAAAGCATGCCGGCGCCATCCTGGGCGAGCTTGGTGGCGAGAATCTGCTCGCCCTTGCGGATCGGAACCTGAACCATGCCGCCGACAGGGGCCCACTCGGCGTTCGTCAAGGCGCCCGGTTGGACAAAGGCGGCCGGCGCTTCCGCGAGGTCCGCGTCATGCTCCTCGAGGACATGGCCGGCCAGCATGTCCTTGGCGGCCACCCAGACCTGCGTGCGGGAACCATACAGCGACGTGATTTCAGCCGTCTTCCGGGACACATGAACCCGGTAAAACAGCCACGCCAGAATGCTGAGACCCACCGCCACCCATACCGTCATCTTTTTATTCACGCCGCCCCTCCTTGTGTTTTTTTCAGTTCAATCCTCGCCATATCCAGTTCCGGTGCCGATCCAGTACCTCCGCTTCAATGTCACGGAAAAGCCCGATACCCCGGGCAGTCGCCGCCATTCGGGACTCGCCGAAACCTGCACGCTCGACACAACCGGAATCAGGCGGAAAGAAGGATCCTCGTTCCCGTCCATGGCGGCTTGAATGCAGCCTTCCTGCGCCGAAAACTGCAGGCGCCGGGCTGCCTGGTCGAGGCGACCGAGCTGCGTAAAGGCCAGCATGACGGGAATCCCGATGGCGACGCAGGCCGCCGCCAGCTCCAGGGTCACTCCTCCGCGCTTCCTCACCATGCATACCCCCAGCTGTCGGGAATCAGCGGTTGCGGAAAGAGCGACGCGGTGAGCACCAATTTGGCGCGATAGCTGGGATCGGCGGAGTCGTCCATCCACAGGGCGCCGCCCGCGGGCTTGGCCGACGCATAGGCCCGCAAATTGCGGACAGACTTCTGGCTGGTCCGTCCCCAGGAGAACAGCCACGGAAAAGACGGACGACGGACTTGCGCCGTGAACCCGATCGTGTCCATCTGGAGTGCCTTGCGTAACACGAGCGCATTCACCGTCCGCCCCGGATCGTACATCAGGATTTCGCCCAGGGGCGTCGCCTGCTTGAAAAAGAATCCGAAGTCGGCCTTGGTTCCCTTGGCGGGGATCAGCCGCCCCAGGCCCCAGGCCAAGGGCACATAAGAGGTCACCTTGGCCTCGGGCTCGTTGCGCCGAGTCACCTCTTCCGCCGTCTGGCGCGCGTCCTTCACCGCCTCCACGCTGGCCTTTTGCTGGTTAACCAGGTTCACGATGTTGTAAATCCGATACGCGGCTTCGGCGGTCCAAGCGGCCCGCTGACCCGCCGCGTGATTGGGATACACCATGCACATCAGCGCGCCTTTTGTCGTCTTGAGCGTCTTCACCGCCTCGGTGTTCATCCGGGCGATCCGGTTCAACCCGCGGGCCTGCTGAACCGCCCCCGAAAAAGCAGCCGAATCGGCGCAGATTTGCAGGTGCGCCCGCTCCTGGAAAAGCTGACTGACATTCAGGGACAAGCCGAAGAAGACGGCCAGCCCGACCATCAGGAACGCGAAGACGACGGTTATCCGCCCGGCTTGATCGGCGTTAGCGGTCATTATCGCCTCCCATGCCGGGCGCCGTTCCAGCGGCCACGACCGTGATCGATGCTCCAGGAAGGGTTTGCCTCCGAAGCCGGCCGTTCCGGCCCGGGACCAGGGCGGTAAAATAATCGCGGACGGTCACCTTGCATCGACTCGGATTGCCCGCCTCCCCCTGCGCGCTCACCGCGGGAAACCCGGGCATCGAGCAGGCGCGGTAATCGGCGCGGACCAGGACGGGGGCGATGCCGGGCAGACCGCTCACGGCGCAACGCCGGGCCGCGGAAAAGGCGGCATACGACTGGCCGATCGACCGGTAAACGAGAAACTCAAGGGAGAAGAGTGACGCCGCCATGACAGCCAAAAAGGGCAGGAGGAGCGTGAATTCCACGGTTGACATTCCCGAACGATCCCGGCGCACATGTGGTTGATCGTATTGGTTGTGGTGATTCACTGTTGCTCCTCCTGCCTGTTGTTCAGTGCGATCCTCCTTTCGGTTTAGAGACCCAGATTTTCCGCAATCTTGTCGAAGGCGCGGCCCATCAGGTCATTCAGTTTCGGATTTAAAATCGTCGCCACGCCGACCACGGCGCCGACCACCACCACGGTGAGCGCGATGGTTTCAACCGTGCTCAACCCCCGCTTGTTCCGGCGTGAACCCAGGCCCTGGACGCACACGCCCAGTTTCAATCCTGCCGTCTCCACCGCTTCAAACCCACGCTTCATCATTCCGTTCGCATTCATCCTCGGCTCCTTTTTTCTGCCTTCGCCTTCCGGGGAACTTCCACTGCGGACTTCCTCCGTTCCGTTGGCGGTATCCCCTAAAGCAACCTCTGTGCCAAGTCGAAAAAAGGCCCCTTTATGGTCGTTTTTACCCCTTTTTTATCTGCTTATGTCCAACTATCGGACACGTGTGTATGGAGATCGGACACATTGCGCGGACGGTACCGCGCTCCCACAACAATCCCTCCTTGGCAAAGCCACCGGCAGGGCATAGGATGGAGAGAATCTACTGGAGATTTCCCTGATGAACCCTTTTCGCCTGATACGCTTATCCGTTGCAACTGCAGCGCTTCTCTACGGCCAGTCGGCCCTGGCCCAGCCATGGCCGCCCGCGCTGCCGGGCGCGGTCAAGGGGACGGTGACGATTCAATCCGACGATTTTCTGAAGATCCCCGCCGACGTGGCCACGCTGCGGACCAACGCCCATGCGGCGCCTTTCGTCATGGCGAAGAAGGCCCCCGTCGTGGAGCTGGCCTATCACACCAACCTGCCCAACCCGGGGCTGAACGGGACCGGCTGGTCGGCCTGGGGCGACATCTGCGTGGGCTCGAACGGCCTGGTCTACTGCGGCATTGGCGACCACGGCAACAACAAGACCGGGGCCTACTGCTTCGTCTACGCCTGGGATCCGGCCGCCAAAACGCTGAAGACGATCCTCGACGTGAACGCCGTCGCCCGCCAGCCCGGCGACGTCTACTGGTCCAAGGTCCACGCCGGCATCCAGGAAAGCGCCGACGGGATGATCTATATCATCACCACCCTCAATTCCGGCGGCACCGCCTACGAATACGCCTGGACGACGAATCAGCCGGGAAGCCCGATTTTCCGCTACAACCCGAAAACAGGAAAGGCCGCCGTCATCGACCACCTTCCCGGCCAGTGCACCGCCACCACGCTCATGGACAAGGCGCGCAACCTCCTCTACATCATGCTGGAAGGCAAGTTCGCCAAGGCTGTGGCGTTCTCCGCCTACGACCTGACCGCCGGCAAGTTCCTCTACGTCAGCCCCTACGACGCCGTGGAGCTGGA
>CAXNFL010000001.1:0-41767 GCA_964201555.1 Kiritimatiellia bacterium | reverse complement strand
CGAGATTGGAGACGGCCTCCGCGGGCAGGCAGGCGAGGGTGAAGAGCACCTGGCCGAGGCGCCGCAGGCAGCCCTGGCCGGCGGCGGCGAGGTGGCGGGAAAGGGGAACATCCTCCTGTTTCCGGAGAAAGCCGGGCAGGCAGGCAAAGAGGGGCGGCATCAGGAAGGGGGCCAGGGCGGTGAGGATCCAGAAGGAGGGGTTGGGCAGCCGCAGCCAGGCGAGAAGCAGGAGCAGGAGCGCGGCGGGGGGCACGAGGCTGCGGCGCAGGTTGTCGAGAATTTTCCACTGCGAGAGCCAGTCGAGCGGATTGGGAACGGCGCGGCTGTTCCCCCGGCCGGGAACCCGCGAGCGGATCCACGCGGCGATCTGCCAGTCGCCCCGGATCCAGCGGTGGCGGCGGTAGGCGTCGGTTTCGTAGCGCGTCGGATAGGCCTCGAGCAGCTGCACGTCGCTGATGTGGCCGGAGCGGGCGTAGCAGCCTTCGATGAGGTCGTGGCTCAGGATCCGGTTTTCGGGCAGGCGGTTGTCGATGGCTTTTTCGAACGCGTCCACCTCATAGATGCCTTTTCCGATGAAGGAGCCCTCGTCGAACAGGTCCTGGTAGATCTCGGCGTTGGCCCGGGTGTAGGGGTCGATGCCGGGCTCCTGCCCGAAGAGCAGCGCGTAGCGGCTCCGCTTGGCGGGGGAGGGGGTTTCGGTGACGCGGGGCTGGAGGATGGCGTAGCCGGCGAACAGGCGGCCGGTTTGGGGGTCGAGGCGGGGGCAATTCAGCGGGTGGGCCAGGGTGCCCACAAGAAGGCGGGCGGCATCGCGCGGCAGCTGGGTGTCGGTGTCGAGCGTGATGATGTACTTGATATCCTGGAGGGCGGCCAGGGGGCCCGTCACGTGCGAAAAGGCGTCGTCGGGGCCGCCCCAGGGGGCCCCGCGCAGGAGGGCGTTGACGGCGCCCAGCTTGCCGCGCTTGCGCTCATAGCCCATCCACGCGCCTTCCTGGGGATTGTAGCGGCGCGGCCGGTGGAAGAGGAAGAAGGAGCCGTTGTGGGGCTGGGCATACTTGTTGTTCAGCTCCATGATCTTCAGGCTGGCCAGCTCCACCAGCTCCTCATCGCCGGGAAGCAGGGGCTGGGCGGCATCGGGAAGATCGGTCAACAGCCCGACGCTCAGGTTTTTGTCGCGGCTGGCGAGGAAGCGGATTTCGAGCATTTCGGTCAGGGATTGAACGGCCTCCGGCGAGGTGAGGAGGGTGGGAATGACCACGAGGGTGCGGGATTCCGCGGGAATGCCTTCCGAATAGTCGAGCCTCGGCAGCAGCAGGGGTTTGGCGAAGAAGGTGATCAGCCAGTTGACGAGCGCGAGCGCCACGTGGACCGCGCAGAACGAGCCCAGCAGGGCGGCGGCCAGGGCGTCGGGATTCAGCCGGAGGGAAGGCGGCTGGAGAGGCAGGGCGGCGGCGAAGAGAAGGGTGAGCAGGGCGACGGAGCCGAGGTAGAGCGCCAGGCGGCGGCGGCGGCGGCAGCCGGAGCCGAGGAGGTGGAAGCCCACATGGCGGGGCCGGTCGTCGCCGGGCGGGCAGATGGCGGAGCGGGCGCGTTCGACCGCCTGCCGGGCGACCTCTTCCTCCGTTTCCCCGCTTTTGCGGGCGCGCTTTTCGACGGCGCGGCGGTACCGGTCGCGGGTCTGGAAATCCATCTGGAGATAGACGGCGGCGGGGTCTTCCCGCAGCCGGTGCTCGACGATGCTGAGGTTTTCGACGAAGGTGCGCCAGTCCGTGGTGCCGAGGGTGCGCAGGCTGCCGATGCTGTTGGTGATGGAAACGTGGTCGGCGGCCTGCTGCTGGATTTCGGCGTGTACGAGCTGCTCGGTGGTCTGGTTGAACTCCGAGAGCCGCTGCTCGATCCACGTGAGGGGCAGCGCCACCGAGGAGTTCTGGCCCTGTAATTGGTTGACGAACTCGGCCACGAACGCGCTGGTCATGGCGGGGGTGGAGCGGGCCATGTCGGCCGTGACGAGGATGAGGGTTTTGGGGTCCTTCTCGGCCGCCTCGCGCATCTGGGCCGCCCACGCGGCGGCCCGCTCGCGGTCCTGGTTGCCGGCGGCGATGCGGACGGCCACGCGGCGCAGGTTTTCGATGAGGGCGAGGCGGAGCATGATGGGGATGGCCCAGAGCTCGCCCAGCTGGAGGGGCTGGACGGACTGGTAGGCGGTGACGAAGAGGGCGAGGCTGTCGGGGTCCAGCTTGCCGTCGCCGTGGGAGATGGCCTCCAGGGCGATGCTGTAGACGCGCGGGAGGCCGGCCGAGGGGCCCTTGGCCAGGCGGGGCAGCTCGCGGCTGTAGCCGCGGGGCAGGTGGCGCCGGGCCATGCGGATCTGCTCTTCGATCAGGTAGAAGTTGTCGAGCAGCCACTCCGCGGCGGGCATGATCCGCCGTTTTTCGGCGAGGATGCGGATCAGCATCTTGCTGACGTCCACCAGGATCGTCTCATTTTCGGCGAGGCGGGCAAGCAGCCGTTCGCGCGACCAGCGGGAGACGACCTGGTGAAGGGCGGCGATATGGCGGCCATGCTGCTTCAGTTGGTCGGCGCTGAGCAGCTCATCCCGCAGCGGGGGCTCGTCCACGCCCGCCGGAATCCAGTTTTTTTCCCAGATAAACAAGTGACCCCCTTCGGTCCGTGTGTCCGGGGGGTATTCTGGGGTAAACGGCGGGCAATCCCCATGGGGTAATACCCGACGTGAGCCGCTTATTCCGGGTCCAGCACGACGAAATAGGCGGAGGAGGTGAAGCCCGGGGCCGTGCCCGCGTAATCGGTGAGGGTCCAGCGGTAGGCGCCGGGGCCGAACGAATAGGCGGGCGCATGCTTGGCCTGTGCCGCCCAGTTTTGCAGCACGACGACGAATCGCTTGGCGGTCTCGTCGTACCGCGCGAGCTTGAACAGGTATTGGGTGGCCGCCGTGGAGCGGGTCCAGCGGAATCCCGCCGGGGCGGTGGCGAGCACCGCGCCATTCGACGGGGTCATGGCGCGGTTGACGATAAAGGTGCGGGCCGGGCTCGTCTCTCCTTTTCCGGCGGCGTTCTTGGGCTGCACCAATAACGTCAGGTAGCCCGGCTGGGCCGTGAGGGCAAAGTCGTGCGTCGTCTCCTTGACGAACACGGAGCTTAGCGGCGACCCATTGTAAAGAAGGGTCAGCCGGTAGGAGGCCGCTCCCTCCGCAGGGGTCCAGGAGGCGCTCAGCGTGAGGGCGCCCGGGGGGAACGTTTCAAGGGCGGCCGGGGTGAGGATGGCGCAGGCGCCGGGCACCTCCACCTGGAAGCGCAGGGCGGGGCTCCACTCGCTCGAGACGGGGTAGCCCGCCAGCACGCGAAGGGCTTTCACGCGCCAGGAATAGGCGCCCGGGGCCAGCGGCTCGGGCCAGGCCAGCGCCGGGGCGGAGGCGATGCGGACGCCCAGCGAGTCGGTATTCTTGAAGAGTTCCACCTTGAAGCCGGTGACGCGGTCGTCGGCGTTGCTCCAGGAGAAGGCGGCGGCCGCCACCTCGGAGGCAAGCAGGCGGCTGGCGGGGGCCGCGGGCACGGGCATGAGGGGGGGAATGGTGAACGCCAGGGGGCGCGACCAGGGCTTGTCGCTGTCGGCTTCGCCTTCCTTGACGATCCAGGAGTAGACGCCGACCTCGAGGTTGGAGGCGGGCGTCCAGGAGTTGGTCGTCACGGTGGCGCTTTCGAGAAGCGCGCCGTCGCGGCTCAGCGCGAGGGTGTAGGAGGGAGCCAGGGTGTCGCTCCAGGAGAACGCGGGCGCGCGGGTGTCGACGAGGCGGCCCGCCGGGGCGAGGGGGTCGAGGGAGGAGAGGATGATCTTGCGGTAGCGGGCGCCGCCGGAGGAATAGGCCAGGTGCAGGTTGCCGAAGCGGTCGGTGGTGGCGGCGGGCGAGCGGCCGGCGGTGATATCGATCGTTTCGGAGGCCGTGCCGGCGGGCGACAGGAAGGTCGACTTGATGCGTCCGCCCGAGGTCCAGAACACGAAGGTGCCGCCGGACGGGGCGGGGGCAAAGGCGATCCCGTGCCGCCCTTCATAGGTCGCGTTGTAATCGAGCACTTTCAGGGCGGATGACGAATAGAGCAGGCGGGTGCCGTCCCAGATGTTGATGCAGAGGCGGTTGTTGAAGACGCTGGCGATGTAGCAGATCTGCGGGTTGACGAGGTCGATGCCGATGCCGGGGTGGGAGAAGTCGGAGCCCTGCTGCGGGTAGGCGCCGTAGGCGGCCCACTCCACCGGCCCGAGGCCGCTCTTGTAGCGGGCCGAGTTCTGGTAGCGCGAGGAGGCGGCGCTGTAGCCGTTCATGGCGGTGTGCCAGATGCCGTCCGGGTAATTCCCGCCGGGGGCGGCGCCGAAGCGGGGGGCGTAGGAGGCGATGCGGGCGCGCACCTTTTCCCCGCCGGGGCCGCCGTTCAGGGAGCCCGTGGACAGGGTTTGGCCGGAGGAGTAGAGGATGGCGTAGTTGCCGAAGGTGCCGATGACGACGCCCTGGTCGGGATATTTCGCGTCGGTGGTCACCACGCCCATGCCTTTGTAGACGCAGACGAAGCGGAAGAACTGCTCGGGCGGCGAGGCGGTGGTGGAGACATTTTTGAAGAGCCAGATGCCCTGGCCGTACATGGCGCCGTATTCCTTGACGCCGAACTTGCAGGAAATCCAGGCGCGGTCGCGGGAATCGATCTCGATCTGCCCGATGTAGAGGCGCGAGGCGTCGTAGCGGCCGCCGCGGGCGCCGACGGCAAAGACCCCGCCGTTCCACTGGCCGTTTACCCGGTGGTATTTCATGAACTGCGTGTTCCCGCCGTTGTCGCAGACCATGTGGGGCTGGCCCTTGGAGTCGGTGGCCACGGAGGGATGCTCCATGTAGAGGTTGTCGACAACCTCTTCATCTCCGATGGCGCCGATGACAGGAGCCGGGATATCTGCGGCCAGCGCGACGCCGGCGGCGGTTAGAAGAGAGAGAAAGAAAAGGCGATAGTTCATGGTCAGCCCTCCATTTGTTTCCTGCGTGATGCATATAGGATAACAAATAAAAGGCAGATCGTCAAACAGTGTCAAAAAAGAAGGCCGGCGCGGAGGCCGGCCCTCCGGTGAGCCGGCAAGGCGTTGAATGGAGGGCGCACCTCCGCGTGCGCCGAATGAGGAAGGGGGCCGGCGCGGAGGCCGGCCTTGCGACTTACTTGCGGACCAGGACCTTCACGTTGCCGCTGGGCAGGGTGAAGGTGAGGGAGGTGGCGGTGACCGTGTAGGGGCAGCGCTCCGTGACGTCCGAGACCATGGTCAGGATTTCGCCGGTGGCCGACCACCGCGCGCGGGTGAAGGCGGAGCCATCCCCTTGAACGGTGCGCAGGACGCCGTCCTTCTGGAACGTCATTTCGCGCCAGCGCCAGTCCGTGAGCACGCGCCAGGTGCCCGCGACGAGGGCGGGATCATTCCAGGAATCATGGCCGGAGTTCTTGATCTGGAAGAGCGCCGACTGCGTATAGCCGCGCGTGTCGCCGTTATAGTCCGTGATCGCCCAGCGGAACCGGCCGTTCGGAATGACGTAGGGCGGGGTCCAGCGGGGCTGGCCCGAGGCCGGCTGCGCAACCCAGGCCTCGCGTTTGACGATGTACTTGCCGGAGCCGGCGTCATACTGCGACAGCGTGAGCAGGTAGCGGGTGGCCGGCTCGGAGCGGGTCCACTTGAAGAGGGCGGGCGTCTGGTTCAGGACGGCGCCCTCGGGGGTCATGTTGCGCGTGATGATGAAGGTGACCAGGTCGCTCCACGGGCCCGGGCCGGCTCCGGCGCTGACGCCGCGAACCATCACGGAGTAGTAGCCCGGGGAGAAGGTGTCGGCCAGCGCGCCGTCCGTGATCAGGATCCCGCCATGCGTGGCGAACGCCTTTCCATTCATCAGCACCTTCATGACATAGGAGTCGGCGCCGTTCGCGGCCATCCAGGCGACCGGGATGTTTGTCGTCGCCGGGCCGAAGGCCGTTTTATCGGCCGGAGTGGTGACGACGGGAATTTCGGGAACGCCGAGCTGGAAGGCGCGAGGCTCGGACCAGGCGCTGGCCACGGGGAAGTCGGGCCGGTCGCGGAAGGCCTTGATGCGCCAGGTGTAGCTGCCGGCCTGCAGGTTGTTGGTCCAGTCTTCCGAGAAATCGGTCTTGGTTCCGTCCGAATACACATCCATCTCGCCCAGCAGATCGGCGCCCTCGAATAGCTGGAGGACGAACCGGTTGACGGCCGGATCGTTGTCCTGCCACGTGAAGGAGGGGATGGAGGGGAAGCTATCGGAGCGTCCGTCGGGCGACAGGGGCGCCGGCGCCTCGGGCGGGATGACGAAGGCCAGCCGGGGGGACCAGGGCTTGGTGCTGTCGACCCCGCCCTGCTTGAGGCGCCAGCTATAGGAGCCGACGGGATAATTGGAGGAAAGCTGCCAGGTGTTGGAGGCGCCGGGGGTGACGGCGAAGGCCGGCAGCGTGACGCCATCCTGGGTGAGCTGGATCGTGTAGGACGTGGCGCCGGGCGCGCCCGCCCAGCGGAAGAGCGGGCTGCGGGTCGCGAGGCGGCCCGCCGGGGCGAGGGGCGCCACCGACATCACGGGAATCTTCAGGTAGTGGATGCCGGAGTGGTTGTAGACGATGTGGATCGTGCCGTAGCGGTCCGAGCAGGCGGCCGGGGAATCGCCGGGGGTGATGTCGCGGACGGTTCCGGCGACGCCGGCCTTGGACAGGTAGCAGAGCTTGATGCGGCCGCCGGAGTTCCAGACCACGAAGGTCCCGCCGATGTGCGCGGGGGCGGGGGCGAACTGGATCGTGTGGCGGGGCTCGTAGGTGGCGGCATAATCCAGGATCTTCAGGCTGCTTGGCGAGAAGACCAGCTTGGAGCCGTCCCAGATATTGATGGCCACCTTGCCGTTGAACACGCAGCCCATGTAGCCGACGCGCGGATCGCTCAGGTCGACGCCCACGCCGGTGTGGCTGTAATCGCTGCCCTGTTGCGGATAGACGCTGTAGGAGGCCCAGTTGATCGGTCCGGCTCCGGCCTTATAGCGGGCCGAGTTCTGGTAGGCCGAGGCAAACCCGGAGTAGCCGTTCATGGCGGTGTGCCAGATGCCGTCGGGGTAGGAGGCGGTGGACCCCTCGGGGTAGCGGGGCGCGTAGGAGGCGATGCGGAAGCGCATCTTTTCGCCGCCGGGCCCGGCGTTGATGGTGCCCGAGCCGATCTCGTTTCCGGCCGCATTCAGCTTGTCATAGAGGCCGCCGGTGGCCATGCCCACGCCCATGTCGGGGTATTTGGCGTCCGTGGAGATGCAGCCGTGGCCCTTGGCGTTCAGGAACTTGAAGAAGAGCTCGGACGGGGTCGAATCGTTGGCGACGTTGCCGAACAGCCAGACGCCGTAGCCGAGCATCGAGCCGAAGTCCTTGCAGCCGAACTTGCAGGAAACCCAGGCGCGGTCCTTGCCGTCGATTTCGATCTGGCCGATGTACAGGCGGGAGGCGTCGTAGCGGCCCCCGTGCGCGCCCACGGCGAAGACGCCGCCCTTCCAGGCGCCGTTCACGCGATGGAACTTCGCGAACTGCGTGTTTCCGCCCGGATCGCAGACGAAGTGCGGCTGCCCCTTGGAATCGGCGGCCACGGAGGGGTGGTAGAAGGGCTGCGAGGAGACGAACTCCGGCACGGTGGGGGTGCCGAGAAGGGGTTCCGCCCCCTGGGTGGAGGCGGCGCCGGCGAGGGCGGCCAGGAGAATGAAGGTTCGGCGAAGGGACATAACGACGCTCACTTTCCGGAATTCAGGGCTTGCCACTAAGTAGTTTTTACGTTAAAAGTCATAATTATGCATAGATCTTACGCTAAATCATTAAACGGCGCAACCAAAAAAGAGCGCCAGCCGGGTTTGCCCAAGCATCCGGGGGGACGGCCGCCCAAGTATGCCGAGCCGAGGCGGCCCATTACCGTGACCCTGCCGGAGCGGATTTTGAAAGGGCTCGCGGCGGTGGATCCGGACCGTTCCCGCGCCATCGTCAAATGCGTCGAGGCGGCGGAGCGGCAGGGCGGGCGGCCGGTAAAGCCGGTTGAATTGATTGAGTTGACGCCCGGCAAGGCCCTGATCGTCGTGGGGCCTTGCGCCAGCCTGCGCCGTATTTCGTGGCTCCGGCTTGTCGAATTGGTTCCCTTTCGCTTCCTGCTGGTGCTTCCGCCGGGGACGGCGGTGGAAGTGCTGGAGGTGGCGCTGCAGGACCTGCTGATGAATGAAACGCCCGACAGTCCCGATGGCATCCTGTTGAAGGAGCTGCTGGGGGTGATCCGCAGCCAGAGGCGCGGGCGGACGTTATCGACCGCCGAGCTTCTTTTTGTCAATGTTCCGCGAAATGGAGTCAGAAAAGAGGCGTAGCGGACGGACGGTCTCTGGGTGAATACTATTGTGACCCTCTTCGGATTCTGGTAAGTCTGAGGAGTACTTATGCAACCGGATACGCCAGAGTCCATTCGTGAAACCGCGGATGTGGAGACGGCTTCGGACGGCTATGCCGCCCGCTTCGCCGGCCCCACCGGCGCCTGGCTCCTGGACGTGCAGGCCGCGGCCGTGCGAACCCTGCTCGGGCCCGACCGGCGCCGCACGATCCTGGACGTGGGCGGCGGGCACGGCCAGCTGGCGCGGCCCCTGTCGGAGGAGGGCCGGCCTTTCACGGTGCTGGGCACCGATCCGGCCTGCCGCCGGCGGATCGAGGATCTCCTGGCCGCGGGCACGTGCCGCTTCGTCACCGGCGAGGTGACGGACCTTCCCTTTCCCGACCGCGCGTTCGACGCCGTCCTCTGCATCCGCCTGCTGACGCACTGCGTCCGGTGGCCCGAGCTGATCGCGGAGCTGTGCCGGGTGGCGCGCGAGGAGGTCATCATTGAATATCCGCTGCACGAGGGGCTGCACCGGCTGGGCGGCCTGTTTTTCGGGGTGAAGAAGAAGATGGAGGGCAACACCCGCCGGTGGACTCCGTTCACGCATCGGCAGGTCACGGAGGCCTTTGAGCGTGAGGGTTTCCGCGAGGCCGCGGTGATCCGCCAGTTTTTCTGGCCGCTGGTCCTGCACCGGGCGCTCGGGCGGCCGGGCCTTTCGAAAAAACTGGAGGCGATGGCGAGGCGGGCGGGCCTGACGGCCCGGGCCGGATCGCCGGCCATTTCCAAAATGATCCGGATCGGAGCTTAACATGTGCGGCATCTGCGGATTCAACTGGCATGATCCGGCGCTGGGAACCCGGATGGCGAACGCCATCCGCCACCGCGGCCCGGATGACGAAGGCCTGCATGCGGAGGACGGCGCGACCCTGGCCTTCCGGCGGCTGAGCATCATCGACCTCACGGCCCACGGCCACCAGCCCATGGGCAACGAGTCCGGAACGGTGTGGCTGGTGTTCAACGGCGAGATCTACAACTTCAGGGAGCTGCGCCGGGAGCTGGAGGCTGCGGGGCACGTTTTTTCCGGCAACGCCGACTCCGAGGTGATCGTGCACGGGTATGAGACCTGGGGCGTGGACGTGGTGCACCACCTGCGCGGCATGTTCGCCTTTGCGATCTGGGATTCGGCCTGGAAGCGCCTGTTCCTGGCGCGCGACCGGATCGGCATCAAGCCGCTGTATTACCACTGGCACAACGGGCGGCTCCGGTTCGCCTCGGAGATCAAGGCGATCCTGGAGGATCCCTCCGTGCCGCGCGAGCTGGATGCGCAGGCGCTTTACGACTACATCGGATTCGAGTTCACCCCGGCGCCGGCGACGATGTTCGAGGGGATCTTCAAGCTGCCGGCCGGCCATCGAATCGTGCTGGAAAACGGCGACCTTCGCATCGAGCCGTGGTGGGACCTGTCGTTCAAGCCCGTGGCCGGCATCACCTTCGACGAGGCGGTGGAGAGGCTGCGGGGGCTGCTCGACGAGGTGACGGCGAGCCACCTGATGAGCGATGTGCCGCTCGGCGTCTTCCTCTCGGGCGGGCTCGACTCGAGCGCGCTGGTGGCCATGATGCGCCGGCACATTTCCGGCCCGCTGCGGACGTTTACCATCGGGTATGCCGACAAGTCGTTCAGCGAGCTGGAACACGCCAAGGTGGTGGCGGATTACTTCGGCACCGACCACCAGGTGCTGATGGTGGACGACCTGACGCCGGCGGATGTGGAGAAGTCGCTCTGGCACCTCGACGAGCCGATGACCGATTTGTCCTGCGTGCCGCTGATGCGGGTTTGCCAGCAGGCCCGGCGCGATGTGACGGTGTGCCTGAGCGGCGAGGGCGGGGATGAAATTTTCGCCGGCTACGACCGGTTCAAGGCCAGCCGGCTGAACCGCTATTTCCGGGGCGTGCCGCGCCCGGTGAGGCACGCGATGATTGACGCGCTGGTGGCGGCGCTGCCGGACCGGCCCCAGAAGAAGGGCGCCGTCAACATGCTGAAGCGCTTCCTGCAGGGCGCGCGGCTGGCGGATTCGGGCGGCCATCTGCGCTGGCAGTTTTTCGGCGGGACGGAGCAGGACCGCCGCCTTTTTGCGCCGGAGTTCCTGGGGCGGATCAACCCCTCGCCGTTCCGCCAGCTGGCCGAGTACGCGGCCCGGTGCGACGCCCGGGACCCGGTCAACCGCGAGCTGTACATCGACACGCGCTTCATGATGACGGACAGCGTGCTCATGAAGGTGGACAAGATGAGCATGGCCAGCTCGCTGGAGGTCCGCGTGCCGCTGCTGGACCACGTGCTGGTGGAGTTTCTGGCGTCGCTGCCCGGCGAGTGGAAGCTGAAGGGGTTCCGGACCAAGCACCTGTTCCGGGCGGCGCTCAAGGGGATGCTGCCCGAGAGCATCGTGGAGCGGGGGAAGCAGGGGTATAGCCTGCCGGTGAAGAACCTGCTGCGCACGGGGTTCAAGGACTGGATGATTCAGCTGCTCCATGAGTCGCCGGTGCTGAAGCGGAACCTGCGCGAGGCGGAGGTGGACCGCCTGATCGCCGAGCATCTGTCCATGAAGCACAACCACAACCACGTGCTGTGGGCGCTTATGAATGTCGCCATCTGGGATGCCCGGTTTTTGCGCCGGTGATTGGCAAAAGGCGGTTCTGAGGCGGGTGGCGGGTTGCGTGTTCTTGTTGCAGCGTTTCGGCGTTAACGGACGGGCGCTTTTGGCCTGATCCGGCTTCCGGCTGGAGGGGTCGGGGCACCAGCCCACGCCCCCTCGCCGTCAGCCGGCTGAGGCTCAAAATCGCCTCGCCCGTTTCCGCTGATCGAAACGCTGCAACAACCAAGCCATCGCGCGCCCTGTTCGCTGTCGCTCACTCGGGCGGCGCGCGAGGCGGCTTCCGACAAGCCCAGCCCGAGAACAGTTGCATGCCGAAAGGGCAGCAACAGGAGTAGCGGATTTTTACAGTTGGCGCAATTGATGAAGCGCCAACCTGGCGACGCGAAGCCCTTCGCGCGGCGGGTTTGACAAGACGTATAAAGTCAAATAGAATGTACGTCATGCAAACAAAACTGACCTTGCGCATGAAGGCGGATCGGATTCGGATGGCCAAGGCGGAGGCGGCCCGGCGGGGCAAATCCGTTTCGCAGATGGTGAGCGACTTTTTCGCCGGCCTGACTCCGCGGCGGCCGTCCGCCGGCGCCGTGATCCCGCCGATTACGGCGTCATTGGTGGGCCTCTTGAAGGGGCGAGGCATCTCCGAGGCGGACTATCGAAAGCATTTGAGGGAGAAGCATTCGTGAGGGTCCTGCTGGATACCAACATCGTTCTCGACGTGTTGCTTGCCCGGCATCCGTTCGTCGGTCCGGCCGCCGAGCTGTTCGGATTGGCCGAGCAGTCGAAAATCGAGGGACTGTTATGCGCGACTACCCTCACGACCGTGGACTACCTGCTCACACAAGCCATGTCCCGTTCCGAGGCGCGTCAAGCCCTGAGGAAGATCCTGGGGCTGTTCGAGGTGGCGCCTGTCAACCGCTCCGTTCTGGAGGAAGCGCTGAAGAGCAGGATTGCGGACTTCGAAGATGCCGTTCTTGAGCAAGCCGGGCGGCTGGCGGGCGCCGAGGTGGTGGTCACCCGGAATCAAAAGGATTTCAGGCATGCCATGCTGAGGATTTCCGGGCCCGACGAATTTCTTTCGGGCTTTTCGGGATAGGGTTAGGCGGGGGGTGTCGGCCCGGGCTTTACAGGGCGGCTTTTTTGGCGAAGCCGAAGAGCCAGTCGCCCGCGGATTCCGTTCCAGCGTTCGCCCGCGGCTCCTGGCTGGCCAAGGCCGCTTCCACGAGGGCGTCGACCTGGGCTTTTTCGTCAAGGAGCTCGGCCAGCGTTTCGCGAAGCTTCTGCCGGGCGAACTCGCCGTGCTCCAGATGCTCCACGATCTTCCAGGAGGTTCCGTCGGACGTGAGCGGAAAGCTGAAGACGATGCCTTTTGGCACGCCGTAATGGCCGTCGGAGACCACGGCCGCGGAAAAGAACTCGCCCGGGGGGGTGGGCTTCCGCAGGGCGCGGACGGTGTCGATGATGGCATTGGCCGCCGAAGCCGCCGAGGAGAAGCCCCGCGCGTGGATGATTTCGGCGCCGCGCTTCCGGATCGTCTCGAGGAACTCCCCCTGGAGCCACGCCTCGTCCCGGATCACCTCTTCGGCGGGCCGGCCGTTGATTCGCGCGTGATGGAAATCGGGGAATTGGGTGGTGGAGTGGTTGCCCCAGATCGCCACATTCTTCACGAGTTCAACGGACACGCCGGCTTTCCGGGCCAGCTGAGCCGCGGCGCGATTCTGGTCGAGCATGGTCATGGCCACAAAATTCTTCGGATCCAGGCCGCGGGCGCACTCCTTGGCGATCAGCGCGTTCGTGTTGCAGGGGTTGCCGATCACCAGCACCTTGCACTCCTTCTTGGCGTGCCGGGCCAGCGCTTTGCCCTGGGCCAGGAACACGTTGGCGTTGACGCGCAGGAGGTCGCCCCGCTCCATTCCGGCCTTACGAGGCACGCTGCCGACCAGGAGCGCCCAGTCGATTCCCTCGAAGGCAACGGCCGGGTCCGTGGTAATGGTCACCTTGCGAAGCAGGGGGAAGGCGCAATCCTCCAGCTCCATCATGATGCCCTTCAGGGCGTTCATGGCGTGCTCGAGCTCAAGGAGATGCAGCTCAACGTGTGTTTTGGGTCCGAACATATCGCCGGCGGCGATGCGGAACAAGAGGGCATAGCCGATCTGTCCGGCGGCCCCGGTGACGGCTACTTTGAGGGTGGGATTTGACATGGCAAAACTCCGCTCTGGATGGGCTGTGTTCAAGCAGACATCCATAATAAGCGGGAAGCGGGAAAAGCAAAAATCAAGATCGGGAGCAAAAGCATTTAGAAAGCGCAAAGACGGCCCGGGGAGGCTAGAACCGGATCAGGAGGCCGGCTTGAACGAGGACCGCTTCCAGTTCGTTTTTGCCCAGGTCCAGGTCCACGAACTCCACATCGCCCTTTTGCAGGTCGAATTGATAGCCGGCGCCCCCGATCAGCGAGACCTGGTTGGCGAGCGTCACTTCAAGCGTGGCCACCGCCACCGCCACGATGCCGTCCTCGATATCCACCGTGTCCTTGACATACGTGCGCAGGCCGGGCTCCTGGGACACCAGTTCGATTTCCGCGTTCGAATCCACGGACACATAACGGACGCCGCCTTCCAGCGTCAGGGCGACGCGCGGCGTCCGGAGGGGGCGCAGGAGCAGCGAGACGCCGACGGGCGAAAGGCCCACATCGCCGTCGAGGTTGGCGTCGACCGCCAGGTTCTGCTCGCGGATCCGGATGTCCTGCTCGTCGATGGCATAGTCGGCGCCGCCGGCGGCCAGGGCGAGTCCGAGGTAGGGGGTGATCCAGAAGCGCGCCTGGATCTCCATGCCGGCGCCGAGGTCGTAGGTGTCATCGTCGGCCGGCACATACAAGGTTCCGAGTCCGACCAGCTCAGGGGTCAATCCGCGGATATCGGCGGCCCGGGTGGAGGAGACGGAGGCGAGGAGAACGGCCAACAGGAGAGCGAGGGTTTTCATAAGGCTCCTTGGGTGGATGGCGGAATCATAGGCCCGGTCAGCGGGCGGTTCAATTGAAAAAGACCGCCACCTCCAGCGGGCAAGCGGGGGTGACGGTCTTAAAGCCTGTCGCGTATCCGATTAGAAGGAAACGCCCAGTCCGGCCTGGACCAGGGCGGATTCGAACTTGTTGTTCGAGACCTTCTCGTCCAGGAACTTCACGTCACCCTTGTCGAGATCCCACTGATAGCCGCCGCCGGCCAGCAGGAACACGTTGGGCGTGAGTTTCAGTTCGAGCTGGGCCGCCGCGACCGCCACCACGCCGTCGTCGATTTTGAGCCTATGGGTGGAGGTGGCGGTGGGCCGGCCCGGCTCGGTGACGATGATTCGGACATCGGATCCGGAGTCGTCCGTGAAGACGTAGCGCGCGCCGCCTTCGAGCACGAGGGTGAGGCGCTCGGTGTCCATTACCCGCAAGAGCACGGAGGCGCCCACGGGAACGGTGTCGATGTCGCCACTGATATCCGAAGCGGTCAGGATCTTGCCGTCCCCGACGACCGCGTTCTGATCGTTCACGTCCCATCTCGACCAGCCGCCGGCCAGCGCCAGGCCCACCACATCGGTCAGCCAGAAGCGGGCTTGCACCTCGGCGCCTGCGGCATGATCGTACACATCGTCATTCTTGGGGAAGGTGTAGGTTCCCAGGGCGACCAGGTCCAGGGTAGAGGAAGCGGTCTCGGCCCAGAGGGGGCCGGATAACGCCAGAGTGATGGCTACGATCAGCAGCTTTCTCATGATAGACACCTTTCAGACTGTTTTCTTCCACTGTTTGCGCGGGGACACTCGTCCTCGCCGCTTTCATACTAGCAGTCGGTGTCCCGCGGGCAATGCCATTTTCCTAAGTAAAATCGAGGGTTTGACTCATCCGCAGGTTGATTTCGCCGGAACGGCGGGGAACCGCCGTCTCCAGGTCCGGGCCGTTACTTGTCGCTTTGACAAGGCGCGGGGGCATGGTAGGCTGTGCGCCATGAATGACAAAGCCGCCGTCAAGGCCGGGGCCATGATGGAGGATCCGAGCCGTTCCTCCTGGCGCAAGTATCGGGACCTGCAATATGGCCCGCTCGCAACCGGCCGCGTTCTGTATGCCGAAGTCGTCTTCGGCCTGTTCGGCGGGCTTGCCGGCGCGGCCGGCCTGGCCTGCCGCAAGCTTCTCTACCCCTCTTTATTCGCCTCCTGCGGCCGGGGCGTCGTCTTCGGCCGCCACGTCGTCATCCGCCATCCCTCCAAGATCCGCCTGGGCGACGGGGTGGTGGTGGACGACAACGGCGTGCTCGACGCCAAGGGCGCGGGCAATCGCGGCATCGCGATCGGGAGCCGCGTCTTCATCGGCCGCAACACGATCGTTTACTGCAAGGGCGGCAACATCACGCTGGGCGACCGCGTGAACCTGGGCTCCAACTGCCAGGTGTTCTCCTCCAACGAGCTGACCGTGGGCGCCGGCACGGTGGTGGGCGCCTATTCCTATTTTTTAAGCGGCGGCGAATACGACTTCACCTCGCCGGTTCCCTTCGCGGACCAGGCGGGCATGGAAACGAAAGGCCCCCTGACGATCGGGGCGAACGGCTGGATCGGGGCCCGCGTAACCGTCCTGGACGGGGCCTGCATCGGCGAGCATGTCGTCATCGGCGCGGGGGCCGTGGTGGTCAAGCCCGTTCCGGACAACAGCCTGGCCGTCGGCGTGCCGGCGCGCGTGATCCGGTCACTCGGCCCGCTCCAGGCAGGTGAAGGTCGCTGACCGGAGGGTGAGCGGCGCCCGGCGCCGGTACTGGAATCTCAGGGAGAGCGGCCGGTCGGTTGCCGGCGTCACCACGCAATGGAACGGCTTGCCTGCCGTGACGTTAAAAGGCCCCCACCGGGTGCCCATGTTATCCACGACCACACGGCCCAGGGGCGTGCCGGGTTCGGCCTCGCTGGCGATGTCCAGGTCGATCCGGAGGGTGCCCGGCCCCATGGGCAGGCGGGGGCCGTAAAAGATGAAATCGGCCGGCTCGTAATCCGGCCGCAAATGGACTTCACCCGTGGCCGGATCGGACCAGCCCGCGTGGAAGAAGAACTCCGCCGGAATGGTCACCGGATTTCCCGGCCGGGGCGGCGTCCAGTCATCCGAGGTCAGCATCGCGAAGTCCGCGTCGACGGCGCCCGCGCGGGCGGTGAAGACGGGCTGCAGCTCCGCCTCGCGGCCCGGGTCCAGCGGCAGCCGGAACCACGTCCAGTCCTTGGCGTGAACGGCGGCGGCCAGCCGGGGCGGCTCATTCGAGGCGGGCGCCATCCACAGCTCGCCTTCCCCCCTCAGGCGAAGATTAAGGGTGGGCTTGGAGATCCCGGTGACCTTGAAGCTGCGGCCGGTGACGGAGCCCAGGCCGCTGATTACCGAGTAGATGCCGTTGCAGGCGTTGGAGTCGGTCTTTTCGATGACATTCGTGCGCGGCACCTTTTCAAAATCCCAGAGGCGGGCCGGGGCGAGCGGGCCGGGGCGGGCGACGGGAATCCAGGCGCGCGGGGCGGGCAGGATCTTGAAGGCCCAGACCGTGCCGGTGTGATTGAGCAGTTCCAGCCGCGGATGGGTCAGCAGCCGGTTGCGGGTGAAGACGATCGGGAACGGGCTTATTTTTTCGGGGAATGCGTCTTCGTGGAGAAGGAGGTAGCGGAAGCCGCGGGCGCGGAGCGCATCGACCTGGGCGTCGTTCAGCCGGCCGACGTTGAGCGAGGAGAATTGGCGCACCAGGTCTCGGTAGGCGTTGGGCACGACCGGGCGGTAGCCGTTGAGCATGCGGATGTGATAGAGCGAGACGTAGTGCTGGTAGACGGCGGCCCAGTCGGAATCGCCGGGCCAGAGTGGCAGGATGACGGCCCGGGCTGGGTGACCGCCGTCCGCGGCCGCATCGGCCGCCACGGCCGCATAGGCGGGCTGGGAGCTGTCGAGCAGGCAGATCGACGGGTGGATCTGCATGGCGAAGTCGCCCAGCATCAGGACCACCGCCAGGGTGGCGGTGCGGAGGTAATCGCGGCGCTTCAGCTCGGCCAGGGTGATGGCGATGGCGAGCGGCAGCAGGGGGGTGAAGAGGGCGAAGATTTTGGCGGGCTGGCGCAGCGCCTTGGAGCCGGGGATATGCGCCCGGAAGAGATCGAAGAGGGCGCCGTCGAAAGGACCGTTGGGGCCCATGGCCATCAGGATGACGCCGCCCGAGGCGAGCCAGGCCAGGAGGCCGGCCGCCGCTCGGCGTTTTTCGAGCCCGTTGCGGTTGCGCCAGCCCCCGGCGATCGCGGCCAGGAACAGGCCGGCCAGGAGGAAAAAGCCCCAGCCCAGGTAGATGTGGGCGTCGCGGCCGCGGCCGCCCCAGGTGATGAGGCCGGAGGCGAAGGGGGCATACTTCTGCACCTCGTCGATGGAGCGGCCGCCCTCGAGGGAGGTGTTGGCGAAGCCGGTAAGGGCCGTGTGGGCGGCCAGGGCGCCCAGGATCAGCGCCATGGCGGCGAGCGGAGCCGCGCCGAGAAGCAGGGTCGAGCGGAAGGCGCGCCGGCGCCAGGGAATCTCTTCGCGCAGGAGCAGGAAGAGCAGGACGAGGAAGGGCGCGGCCAGGAAGCCGAAGAAGAAGACGTGGCGGTCGTTGATGTAGGCGCCGAAGAGGGCCAGGGCCGCCCAGAGGCCGCCGATGGGCTTGTCCTCGCGGAAGGCGCGGCTCAGGCCGAAGGCGAGCAGGGCCAGCCACATCATGGCGGGGCCGGTGGGGCTGCCGCCCAGCAGCATGACCCAGCGGAAGGGGAAGGCGATGGAGGCGGCGGCCGCGAGCAGCGTGAGGCGCTCTGATTGGAGGAGGCCCCGCAGCGCCAGGAAGGTCCAGAGCAGGGTCAGCCAGAGCGAGAGGAAGAGGACGGCGTTCCAGGCGAAGGCGCGGGTGGTGAGCGGGCGGACGGCGGCGTAGACGAGCGAGAGGGGCATGTTGTAGGCGCCGGGGTTGCGGCGCTCGGCGTCGTTGCCCGTGTTGAACTCATAGCGGTTTTCGAAGAGCGGCGTGTCGCCGGCCAGCATGTCGCTGAAGAGCCAGTAGAAGTAGTGGAACTGCAGGTGATCGCCCACGATCATGCGCCGCACGCTGTGGCGCTCGATGTTGTGCGCGGAGGAGGGGATGCCCTCGGCGGCGTAGCGCGGCAGGGGCCAGGCGAAGACCAGCCAGAGCAGCATCGTGGTCAGGAACGACTTGAGGAGGAGGCGTTTCAGAGGCATAGCGGGATAGGGTAGTCGGAACGCGGTGCCCGGACAAGTTGAATGTGCGGAGAACCTCAAACGATGAGCGCTTTGTAGTAAGATATCACACGGAAACACAAAGCCACGGAGCGGATGATTCATTTGTTATCCGATACGCTTCTCTGTGTTTTGGTGTCTCTGTGTGAGGAGGGTCTTCGTTGTTCGGATAGGGCTGCGGAACAACTTGATTATCCTTGTCAGAAAATAGATGAATACCTAATGTATAAGAACGTTGTGAATCGTTTTGCTAATTTTTTGGGAGATTGATCATGCGACCTGTCATCCTGTCGGCAATTCTCGGTGTTGGAATGGGCGGAGCTCCCCTGATGGCGGCGGGGTTGACCCTGGTTCAGGATGGAGCGCCCAAAACGGCTGTCTGGTTTTATGAAGCGGCCGTGGTGGCCGGCAAGCCCGTCCTGCCTTCTGACCGGGAGGCGGCCGAAGATTTGGCCACCTATATCAAGCAGATGAGCGGCGCCCAGCTGGAGCTGAAGACCGTTGAAAAGGACGGCAAGCCCGGCGAGGCCACGCCGGCCGTGCTTGTTGGAAAACTGGCACGCGAGACCGGGATGGACGCGCCGCCCAAAACGCTTTCAGGGGATGGCTATCGCCTTCAACTGAAGGGCAATCATTTGCTCCTGGCCGGCGAAAACGAGGCGTCCACTTTTTTTGCCACCGCCCACCTGCTGGAAAATTTCGGCTGCCGGTGGTTTATCGACAACGATATCGGCACCGTGGTGCCGACGCTCAAGACGCTGGAGGTGGGGGAGATGAACGACGCCCAGCAGCCCTCGTTCATCAGCCGCTCGATCTGGGGCCCCAATTGGGGCAAAAACGCGAGCTGGCTCCGGCATAACCGGCAGGGAGGCATGGTGCTGAACTCGGGGCACAACTGGCCGCGCTGGTTCTGCACAACCGACCCCAAGGATCGCGCCGAGTACCTGTCCAATGTCCTCGCGCGAGTCGAGGGAAAAGGAGCGATGTCCACCTCCATTTCCCCGCCCGATGGAACCCGGTATTGCCCGTGCGACCGCTGCAAGGCGCTGGACGATCCCGCCTACCTGGAGCCCAGCTCCGGAGCCGCGGTGATGTCCGACCGCTATGAGGAGTTTTATAAGTTTATCGGCAACGAGGTGAAGAAGGTCAATCCCGACGCCATCCTGTGTCACTATGGCTATGCCGACTACACCTTGCCGCCCCGGAAGGCGAAAGATGTCCCGGATAATCTTTGCGCGTTCCTGGCGCCGATCCGCTTCTGCCGGGTGCACAGCATGTCCAATCCGCTTTGCGAAGCCCGCCAGCGCTGCCGCCGGATGGTGCAGGACTGGGCCAAGGTGGAATCAAAGATCGGCTGGCGCGAGTACAATTACAACCTGGCCGAAATGACGGTGCCGTTTTCCAAGATGAGCATCTGGAAAGAGGATATTCCCTGGCTCAAAGCCCAAGGCTGCATCGCCTTGAATATCGAATGCCTCTATCAGCCGCACATCTACGGGCCGCACACGTACCTGGTCGCCCGGCTGGCGTGGGATGCGAACGGCGATGTGGCCGCCATCATGGATGATTTCTACACGACGTTCTGCGGACCGGCCGCCCCCTTTGTGAAAGCCTACTGGGAGCGCATCGACAAGGCCTATCGCGAGACGCCGGTTCACGCGGGCAGCTTTGCCGGCGTGCACGCCTTCTGGACGCCGGAACTGATCAAGGCGTGCCAGGCGGATCTGGACGCGGCGGCCAAGGCGGCGGCCGGGGATGAGCTCATCGGCAAGCGCGTGGCCATGTTCCAGATGGGCCTGGACAACGCCAAGTTCTATGCGGCCTGGCGCGAAGCCGTGAACCGCTGCGATTTCGAGGCCTCACAGGTTGTCTATGACAAGTGGATGGCGCACATGGATGATATTTTCACCGCCAAAATCCATCCGGTGGGCGAGTACAAGCGCGGCCTGGCGCCCCGTTTTCTCGGGAAGGGGCAGGAGTCCGGCTATGCGCGCGTGACGGGCGGACGCAAAAGGGTGATGCCGCTTCCGGACGAGTGGGAGTTCCGGTACGACGCGGACGGCATGGGCGAATCCAACGGCTGGCATAAGGCCGCCCTGGGCGGGGCCGACTGGAAAAAGGTCAAAACCTATTCCGCCACGCTGAACGAGCAGCAGATTCCGGAGCAGCTCACCTGGATGTGGTATCGCACCACGATCAAAACGCCCAAGACCCTGCCCGAGGGGCCGCTCGCCCTGTGGCTCATGGAGCCCGACGGCAACCAGCTCAAGGTCTGGCTGAATGGCGAGCCGGTGATGGAAACGGCCGATATCAAATCGCGCCAGCCTTATGATCTGGATTTGACCGGCAAGCTCAAGCCGGATACGGAGTATGTGGTTTCAATCAGGCTATGGCACAAGCGCATTTCGGAGCTGATGCTCGGCGGCCTGCTCCGGCCGGTGATGATCTACAGCGGCGCGATTCCGCCGCCTCCGCCTCCGCCCGCTCCGGTCGCAAAGCCCTCCCGCCGTCCACGCTGAGCAAGGGACTGGTCACCCGGCGCGGAACATCTGGCCCACCCGCTTGCCTAAAATACAGCCGGCCCACAGCAGGCCCGCGCCGAGCATGGCCATGGCCCAGGCGCCCAGGGCGGCCGCCACGTTGACCCCGTTATCGAGCCCGTCCATGAGCGCGTAGATCGCCTTGGTCAGCGGATAGAACCGCTCGGTTTGCGCCAGGATCAGGCTGTCGCTCACCTCCAGCATGGAGAAGGAGAAGCACAGGATGCCGCCCGCCAGCAGATTGGCCGCGATGAGCGGAAGCGTGATGCGCTTGATAACGCGCCAAGGGGAGGCCCCCAGGTTTGCGGCCGCTTCCTCATAGGTGCGGCTCACCTGCTCGAGACCCGCGTGCGCCGCGCGCACCATGTACGGCAGGCGGCGAATGGAGTAGCCCGCCGCCAGCAGGAGGAGCGGATTGAACCGGGGGTCCAGCAGCGTGCCGCGGAAGGTCGAGCCGAACGCGCCCAGGTAGCCGAAGGCAATGACCAGGCCCGGGACGGCCAGCGGCAGCATGGCCAGCGTGTCGAGCCAGTCGCTGCCGAAGGCACGGCGGCGCACGCACAGCCAGGCGATGGCGAAGCCCAGCGCCACGTCGAGCGCCGTGGCCGCCAGGGAAAGGCCCAGGCTGTTGACCAGCGCGCCGCGGGTGAGGTCGGCGTTCAGGGCGCGGCCGAAGAACTCCAGCGTCCAGCCTTCCGGCAGAACGGTCAGGAACCAACGCCGGCTCACGGCGAGCATCAGCACGCTCAGGTGCGGCAGCACGGCCACGGCCAGCAGCGAGCCGACCGCCAGCCAGGCCAGCAAGGTTCCCATCTTGCCCAGCCGCTGATCCTGCCGCCCCACACTCATGCGGCCGAGCGTGGCCACGTTCCGCTGGCGCGCCGTCAGCCGCTTGCCGATCCAGAATCCGATCGCCGCGATGACCAACACGAAGACCACCTGCGCGTAGGCCGCGGGATTCGTCCCGATTTCAGCAATTCCGTCGTAGATCATGACCGGCAGCACGCGCCGCAGGCCGAAGACGAGCGGCGTGCCGAGCTCCGTGAAGGACCAGACGAAGATCAGCGCCATGCCGGCAAAGAGGCCGGGCGCGGCGAGGGGCAGGGTGACGCGGCGGAAGACGCGGGCCGGCGAGGCGCCCAGGTTGGCGGCGGCCTCCTCGAGCGAGGGATCGATGTTGGCCAGCGCGGCCACGAGGTTCAGGTAGAGGATCGGGAACAGGTGCAGCGTTTCCAGCAGCACGATGCCCGTGAGCGGAAAGGCGCCGAACCAGTCGACCGGGCCGTCCGCCACGCCGAGCTTCATGGCCAGCGTGCTCAGGGCGCCCGCCCGCGCAAAGAGGATCTTCATGCCCACGGCGCTCACGAAGGGCGGCAGGATCATGGGCAGCAGCAGGGCGCCGCCGAACCAGGCCTTTCCCATGAACTCCCGCCGCGCGAACAGCCAGGACAGCGGCAGCGCCACGGCCGTGCAGGCGATCGTGACCAGCAGCGCGATCAGGAAGCTGTTCCCCATGGCCTGGAGAACCGCCGGATTGCGGAACAGATACATCAGGTAGATGCCGGTCACGCCGTTGGGGTCGCGCACGGCGTTCACGAACACGTGGGCGAGGGGCCAGATCAGGAAGGCGCCCAGAAAGGCCGTGGCCCCCAGGATCAGCGGCAGGCCGGAAAGGGAGTCGGCGAAGCGGGATAGACGGCGGCCTCCGCTCATGGCTGATCCCGGGCCAGGAGAATGGTTTCCGAAGGCGCGGCCGCCCATTTCAGCGTGCGCCCCTCCAGCGAGGCGGGCGTCACGCCGACGCGGTTGAGGAGCGTGGCGCGCAGCGGCACGCCGCCGGCGTCGAGGTGCGCCGCGATGGTGGCGCCCACCATGCGCGCCTTGAGCACCTTCGCCTCGAACAGGTTGTCGTCGGGCGCGGCGGGCGGGGCCCCCGGAAGGCCGAGCGGCCGCAGGTGCTCGGGCCGGATCATGACCATGACCGCGCCCTGCACGGAGGTAGCTGTCGTGGCGGAGAGCGGGCCCAGCGGACCCGGGATGGTGACGATGGCGCCGGCGGCGGCGCCGGCCGGCAGCTGGGCCTCGAAGAGGTTCGCCTCGCCGAGGAAGCCCGCGCAGAAGGCGTTGGGCGGGCGGTGATAGAGGTCCGCCGGCGCGCCCAGCCCGAGGATGCGGCCGCCGCGCATGACGGCCATCCGGTCGGCCAGCGAGAGCGCCTCCACCTGGTCGTGGGTGACGTAGACGAAGGTGATGTCCGTGCGCGCGTGAAGGGATTCGATCTCGTCGCGCATTTCGTGGCGCAGCTTGGCGTCGAGATTGGACAGCGGCTCGTCCAGCAGGATCAGGCGCGGATTGAGCACCAGCGCCCGCGCCAGCACGACGCGCTGCTGCTGGCCGCCCGAGAGCTGGCCCGGCGTGCGGCTTCCGAGTCCCGCCATGTCCACTTTCCGGAGCGCCTCCTCGACGCGGGTGGTCCGCTCCGATTTGGGAACTTTCCGCTCCACGAGGCCGAAGGCGATGTTCTCGGCCACGGAGAGATGGGGCCAGAGGGCGTAGTTCTGGAAGACCATGGGGGCCCCGCGCTCGTGCGGGGGCAGCGTGGCGATGTCGCGGCCGTCGAAGAGAATACGGCCGGAGTCGGCTTTTTCAAGTCCGGCCAGGATGCGCAGCAGCGTCGTCTTGCCGCAGCCCGAGGGGCCGAGCAGGAAGAACAGCTCGCCGGGCTGGATCTCGAGCGACACGGCGTCGAGCGCGCGCACGGAGCCGAAGGTCTTGGTCAGGGAGTCGATGGTAATGGCGGCGGGGGTCACGGGCGGGGTTCCTCCTGGGCGAGCGACTGGTAGCGGGCGTCGGCCTGCCGGGCCCAGTCCCGCATGATTTCCTGGCGTTTGCGGGGATCCTTCCAAACGGCGGTGAGCGCGGTCATCTCGGCTTCGGTGAGGGGCGGGGCGCAGAGGCGGGCGACCTCCTCGGGCCGCGACCCGCGGGCGATCACCTGCTTCCAGGCACGGCGGAGGCCCTGGTGCGCGTCGATCAGCCAGACTCCCGCCAGGTCGTTGAACACATTCCACCGGCGCGAGCCCTTCTCGTTGTCGTAGGTCAGCGCGGCGGGCATGTGATAGGGATTGGCGGCGGGCGCCCCGGGCTCGGCGTAGAGCTCGGGCCGCACGGGCATGCGGTAGAGGGAGGAGAGCTGGCCGTTTGTGCCGGCCGGCTGGAAGAGGATCCGCTGGCCCTCGGGGGAGAGCGAGAACTCCACGAACTGGCGCGCCAGCTCGCCGTTCGGAGCGCCGCGCAGGATGCCGATGGCGTCGGGGTTGATGATCGTATGGGCGGGCGGGAGGAGGAAGGCCAGCCGGCCGCCGCCCACGGCCCCGATCACGGTCTGGGCATATTGGTCGATGGCCATGCCGGCGGCGATGTCGCCCGACGCCACTTCGCGCGGCACGGTGCCGCCGCTTTCGCCGAACGAGCGGACATTGGCGCAGATGCGGGCGATGAGCGGCCAGCCGGCCTCGTAGCCGTAGGCCTGGAGGATGATCTCGTAGCACATGTGCACGGAGCCGGAGGAGCGCGGGTCGCCGGAGCCGACCCAGGAGAAGAACTCGGGCCGGCCGAGATCCTCCCAGTCCCGCGGCTCGGGCAGGCCCAGCCGCTCCAGGAGCGGGCGGTTGTAGAGGATGCCGAAGCCGCTCAGCGCGACGCCGTGCCAGAGCCCGCGCGGATCGCTGACGGGCGAGCCGGCCACGGTGGCGGGAATGCCCGCGGCGGCGGCGGGCGGCGGGGCCGGGGGGACGAGCCAGTTCTGGCGGATGGCTCCCAGGTAGGGGTCGATGCCGCCGCCGAACATGAGGTCCACGCCGCAGGAGTTGGAGTTGGCGGCGTAGCGGGATTCGATCTCCTTGAGCATCTTGGAGGTGCCGCCCACGTCGAGCCAGACGACCTCGACGTCCTGCGTGTGGCGGGCCTGCATCCAGGCGCGGAAGGCGCGGGAATATTCCAGGCGCACCTCGCGCCGGTGAGGGGAGAGGAGAGTGAGGCGCGGCGAGCCGGAGGCGGGCGGCGGCACGGCGGCGGAGTCGCCGCGGGTTCCGAGCATGCCGATGTAGGGCAGTGCCGCCACGATGAAAAAGAAGATGCCGGTCAGGGTCGAGCGCACGGAGTCCTCCACTCGGATTAGCCACCTACGATAGCAGGTTGAGGCAACCTAGACAACCTTTCGACGAGGTGGCGTATTAATCGCCCCGCAAAGCGGGTGGCAGGGAACGCAGAAAATCCGAAGGGCTGAGAATGGGAATGCCCCGGAACTTCCGCAGGCTCAACAGATGCTTTCTGTCGCCGCTGACGATGACGTCCGCCTCGCCAGCCAGCGCGCATTCGAGGATCATTTCGTCGTCCGGATCGGGGGTTGCGCCCCGGGCGCGCTCGGTGGGGAAAACGAGCTCGGCCGCATCCGTTAACGCTTCCGCCCACGCCGCGCTTGGGCGAGCCGGGTATTCCTGGCGCAGCTCCTCGATGGTTTCGTGGTACTCGGCCAGCAGTGAGGGGCTGACCACGGCCGCGAGCCGCCCCTGCGCCCAGGCGGCGAGGCAATCAAAGGGGGCCCCCCGCCAGAAGGTAGCGCTCGCGACGACGTTGGTGTCGAAGACGACCTTCACGGGTCGTTCCGGCGGCGCACCCGCTGGACGGCCCGGGCCACGGCGGCTTCATCACGGGGTGATATTTCGGGCAGCGCGCTTCCCGCCAGAAGCAGGGACCGTACGCGGGCGGGGGTCATGGGGCGGCGTTTGCGCAGGACAATCATGCCGTTGGCGCAGCCGATATCGACTTCGTCCCCGGCGCGGATGTGGGCCTGTTCGCGGAGGGCTTCCGGGATGACCATCTGACCTTTGGTGGATACTTTAGCGATCATGTGGTAAGCCTAGCATTACTCGGGAAAGAATCAAACTATAATCCGGATCCCGTCCCCGATCAGGACAACCGGTCGCGGAGCCAGGCGAGGGCGCGGGGAATGACGCGCGTGGACCAGACATGCCCGGGATCATACACGAAGCCATGGCCGGAGCCCGGGGTCGGCATGAACTCGAAGGGCCTCGCGGCTTTCAACAGGGCCGTGGCAAACGCTACCGTCTGGTCATACGGAACGGTAGGATCGTCCGGATCATGGGTTAAAAACATCGGCGCGGTTTCACCGTCGACGAAAAACAGGGGCGAGGCGTCGCGCCAGAGTTCCGGCTTTTCCTCGTAAGAGCCGTTCAGGAAGAGCGGGGCGCTTTCGCTGAGCTTGCCGCTGGGGAGAAGCGCGGGGAAGTCGTGAATGCCGTGCACATCGACGACGGCCTGGACGCGGCTGGAGAATCCGCTGAGCGCGGGCTCGCAATCGCTCCGCGTGTCGCGCACGCCGAGGCAGGCGACGAGATGGCCGCCCGCCGAGGAGCCGAAGGCCCCGAGGCGATTCGGATCGAGCTGGAAATCCGCCGCGTGCGCGCGCAGCCAGCGGACCGCGCACTGGCAGTCGTCGAGCGCGGCCGGATAGGGCGCCACGCCGGAAAGCCGGTAGCTGGCGGTGGCGGCGACGAAGCCGGCCTCCGCAAACAGCTGGGCATGCCTTGAGAATTGTGTTCGCCTGCCGCCATTCCAGCCGCCGCCGTGGAGGAACAGAACGGCGGGGCTCAGCCCGGCCTGCGGCTCCGGCCGGTAGAGATCAAGCTCCAGGGAGAGGTCCCCGATTTGCCGATAGATGAACGTCTGACAGGTTTGCATGTAATTCATATAAACCATAGACGCGGTCATGGAAATAAAAAACGCGCGGCATGCTGGGTATACCTGACCTTGACCGTCCCGTTAGTAGAGAATATAACTACGGGATGCAAAGTCCGAAACCACAGCCCGTTGATTCCGCGGAGGACCGGGAGCTGGTTCGTCTGGCGAAGGACGGCGGCCTGACGGCTTTCGAAGCGCTTGTCTCCCGGCATGAGCGGCGGATTTACGGGCTGACCCGGCGGGTGACCGGCTCGGAGGAGGACGCCCAGGATGTCACGCAGCAGACCTTTCTCAGCGCCATGCGGCGGCTGGGCGGGTTCCGGGAAGAGGCCTCCTTCTCCACCTGGCTGGCCACGATTGCCGTGAATGCATCCCTCAAGGTGGTGCGCAAACGGCGCGGCCTTCCGTCCACATCCCTGGAGGCCGCCGTGGATCCGGGGGCCGACGGGCGCATTCCGCATCCCGAGTATATTGCCGACTGGCGCGAGACGCCCGATCGGCTGGCGCAGCACGCGGAAACACGCCGGCTGCTCGACGACGCCATTGCGCTTCTGGATCCTGGGCACCGCGCGGTCTTTCTTCTCCGCGATGTGGAGTCGTTATCCATCAAGGAAACGGCGAAAGCCCTGCGGATCAGCGAAGCGAATGTGAAGGTCCGCTTGTTGCGGGCGCGCATGCAGTTGCGCGAGCGGCTGACACGCGATTTCGGGGATGCGGCGAGCCGGTACGAGCCGGTGGAGCATCCGCCGGGAATGTCCGGGCACGCCAGGAAAGAGGCCATCCATGCCTGATAAACGTAAAACGACGCATCGCCTCGGCGGCAAACAGGGCGCGACCTGCGACGAATTGCTCGCCCTGTTGAACCAGTATGTGGACGGCGGGGTGGAGCTTTCCGCCTGCAAGGAGCTGGAAGCCCACCTGGCCGGCTGCAACCCCTGCCGTGTGGTGGTGGACAATGTGCGGAAGACCATCACGCTGTATAAGAAGGACGAGCCCTGCGAATTGCCCATCCAATTCCGGGATCGCCTGCATGAGGTTCTCCGCAAGAATTGGAAAAAAAAGAGCTGAGGAGACGATTTCCTGTAACTTTTTGATCGTTCGAGGGTCTAATCCTGATAGAAGGAGGTGGCCATGATGATGCGAATGCTGATTGGCGGAGTGGTGGGCGGACTGGGCGGCTTTGCCCTTTACCGCTTCGTGGGCTGCTCGACCGGGACGTGTCCGATCACGAGCAACCCCTGGATCAGCACGATCTGGGGCGTGGTCATGGGGGCCTTGATCGGCCGGGGATTTCGTTGATAGGAGAAATGATGATGACAACGGAACGAATTGTACGGATGGTGGCGGGCGTCTTTGTGGTTACCAGCGTGTCGCTGGGCTACTGGGTGCATCCCGGCTGGTTTTTCTTCACCGGCTTTGTGGGCTTGAACCTGTTCCAGTCGGCGTTCACCGGATTTTGTCCGCTGGAGATCATTCTCCGGCGCTGTGGCGTGCCTTCCGCCGCCGGCGGCTGTGGCAGCGACTGTGGCTGCGGGAAGTGAAAGGATTGAACGGGATGAAACGAATGACGGGATGGAGCCGGCTTCTGCCGGTTTTGTGTGTTTTGTTGCTGGTTGCCAGCGCGCAGGCCGTGACGCTGGACGCCTGCATTGCCGCCGCGCTTCGCCAGAATCCCGATGTCCGCGCCGCCTCGGAGCGGGTGAAGGCCGCTCAGGCGTCGCTCCGGGAGGCGCAGTCCGCCTATTATCCGCGGCTGGGCGCCTCCGCCGCCTACGCCCGGACGGATAACCCGCCGCAGGCGTTCATGATGCAGCTGAACCAGCGGAGCGCCTCGCTGCAGTCCGACTTCAACAATCCCGAGGACACCGACAATCTCGCCCTCAGCCTCGGGGTGCAGTACCGGCTGTTTGACTTCGGCCGGCGCGAACTGGACACGCGCATGGCTCGCGAGGGCTCCGAAATCTCACGGCTGGTGCTGCGGGGCCTTCAGAACGAATTGATCCACCAGGTGACCCGGGGGTATTACGCCGTGCTGCAGGCCGAGGCGTTTACCGCCGTGCGGGAGGAGACGGTCCAGACGCTGGAAGAGAGCCTTCGCGTAGCCCGCGAGCGGCTGGCCGCCGGCGGAGCCGTGAAGACGGATGTGCTGAACCTCGACGTGCAGCTGGCCCAGGCGAACGACGAGCTGATCCGGTCGCGCAACGGCGTGGCGCTTTCCCTGGCCGCGCTGAACACCGCGATCGGAGCCGATCTTGCGGGCACGAACGACATGCCCGTGAAGAGGGAGTTGCTGGCCGCGAGGCCCGAGGCGGGCGCAGATCCGGCCGTTATCCGCGAGCGGCCCGAATATCTGGCCGCCGAGCAGATGGCGATTGTTCGGAATGCGGGCGTGCAGAAAGCCCGGAGGCAGTATGCGCCCGTCGTGAACGGATTCGGGTCCATGGATTGGAACAGCGGCGGCGCCTCCGAGTTTGAGCAGAGTTACATGGTGGGCGTGCAGGCCGAGGTGACGCTTTTCGACGGCTTCCAGAGAAGCGCCGGCGTGGCGAACGCCGAAGCGCAGGAGCGGGCCGCCCGGGATGACGTGGACAAGGCGGCGAATAACCTCAAGCTGGACCTCGTGTCCGCTTCCCTTCAGGCCGGCGAAGCCTGGGACCGGCTGGCGGTGGCGCGCAAGAGCATCGAGAATGCCGAGGAGGCGCTCCGCATCACACGGGAAAAATACAAGCTGGGCGCGGCCGATATTCCGGAGCTGCTGACCGCGCAGGTGGGCCTCTCCGGAACACGCACCCGGAACGTGGCCGCGCTTTATGATTGCCTGACCGCGCTGTCGAACCTGGAGCGCGCACGGGGGACGCTGGTGAAACAATACGCAAAAAATATTAACGGGGAGTCGATGCCGTGACTGAAAAACAGCAGGGTTATCTGAAGACGGCGGCAGGGCTGATTGTCCTGGCCGGGGTTATCGTGTGGAGCGTGGGCGCGGGCCGCGCCCGTGTCGAAGCGGGCCGCGTGGAAGTCAAACCCGGCGTGGAGGTTCCCAAAGGCTCCGAAGCGTTCACGGTCAAAGCCGAATCCCTCTCGCCGCGCGTGGATGTGGTGGGCACCGTCTCGTCCGAGCGGCGCGTCAACCTCAGCGCGCGGATGTCGGCGTACGTGAAGGAAATTTTCGTGTCCGCGGGAAGCGCGGTCACAAACGGCCAGCCGCTGGCGACGCTTGATGATCGTGAAATCCGCGAACAGGTGTCGGCGGCGGAGGCGCAGTTCAAGCAGGCGGAAACGGAGCTGAACCGGACCCGGCGGCTGTTTGAAGCCCAGTCCGCCACCGAGCAGGCCCTCACCGCCGCGCAATCGCTTTTCGAGGTGTCCCGCGCCCAGCTGGATCGCGCGAAGGTCATGCTGACCTATGCGCGGGTCGACTCCCCGCTGAACGGGTTCGTCACCGACCGCCGCGTCGAGCCCGGCGATCTGGCCAACCCGGGGCAGACGCTGCTGGCCGTTTATGATCCGCTGAACATGCAGCTGGAGGTCCCGGTTCCCGTCCGGCTCCTGGACAAGCTGCCGATCGGCCAGAAGGTGGAGGTTACCCTCGATCGGCCGGCCGGGCGGTATGAGGGCCAGGTGCGCCAGATCGTCAGCGAGATCGATCCGCTGAGTCGCACCCAGATGGTGAAGGTGCACATCGAGGGGGTCGGCGGGCAGGTGTTGCCCGGCACCTTCGGGCGCCTGTGGGTGGCGGACGACGCCCGCGAGGCGTTCATGATTCCGGCGTCGGCCGTCTATTCGGTCGGCCAGATCGAAATGGCCCAGGTGGTTCAGGACGGGCGCGCGATCCGGCGCGCCGTGCGGACGGGCCTGCGCACCGGCGATCGGGTCGAGGTGCTGGCGGGGCTTGCCGCTGGCGACGCGGTTCTCGTGAACCCGGTGAAGGGGAACTAGGCCATGGAGAGCGAACCCAAACATTCCATGGTGGGCGGGGTGATCGAGGCCTTCCTGAAGGGGAACCTGGCCGTCCTGCTGATCATCATTTCCCTGGTCGCCGGGGCGGCCGCGCTGTTCCTCACTCCGCGCGAGGAGGAGCCGCAGATCGTGGTTCCGCTGGCGGATGTGATGGTGGCCTATCCGGGCGGCTCCGCCCAGGAGGTCGAGCGGCTGGTTTCGTCCCGGCTCGAGCGGATGCTCTACCAGATCGACGGCGTGGAGTATGTCTATTCCATGTCCCGCCCCGGCATGGCGGTTGTCACGGTGCGGTTCACGGTCGGGCAGGATCGCGAGAAGAGCCTGATCAAGCTCTACAACAAGATCTTCCAGAATATCGACAAAACGACGCCCGGCATCGCCGGCTGGGTGGTGAAGCCGATCGAGATTGACGATGTGCCGATCGTGAACGTGGCGCTTTACAGCGACCGGTACGACGAGCATGCGCTTTATCGCGTTGCCGAAGAGGTGGTCGGCCGGCTTCAGACCATTCCCAACACCGGCAACATCACGATTCACGGCGGCCGAAGCCGCCAGCTTCATGTGTACCTGGACATGGAGCGCCTTTCGGCCTACGGGCTCTCGCCGATGGAAGTGGCGGGCGCGCTGAAGGTTTCCAACGCCAAGGGGGAAAGCGGCGGGTTTGACCAGGGCAACGCCTCCGTGCGCGTCGAGGCGGGCCCCTTTTTAAGGAACGCCGACGAGGTTCGCAACCTCATGGTGGGGATCCATGCGGACCGCCCCGTGTACCTGCGCGATGTGGCGCGGGTGGAGGACGGCCCGGCCGAGCAGCAGAGCTATAGCCGGATCGGCTTCGGGCCGGCCGCCGGAGCGGAGGCGGCGCACCTCGCGGGCGGCGCGTCCCTGCCCGCGGTCACGATCGCCGTCGCGAAGAAGAAGGGCAGCAATGCGGTCTGGGTTTCCCGCGAAGTCGAATCCGCCCTGGGCGCGATGCGCGGAAAGATCATTCCGGATGAAATGCAAACGCGCGTGACGCGCGATTACGGCGAAACCGCGAATGACAAGGTCAACGGCCTCGTCGAGAGCCTGGTTGAGGCCATCATCACCGTCATCGTTCTGATCGCCGTCGCCATGACCTGGCGGGTGAGCCTGATCGTGGCGCTGGCCATTCCGATTACCTATTCCTTGACGCTCCTGGTGAATTATCTCGCGGGTTACACGATCAACCGTGTGACGCTGTTCGCGCTCATCCTGGCGCTTGGGCTGCTGGTGGATGATCCCATCGTGGCGGTGGAAAACATTTACCGCCATCTTTCGATGAAGAAGTATCCGCGCCTGAAGGCCATCTCGATGGCCATGAACGAGGTGATGCCGCCCGTGATCCTGGCGACGCTGGCCGTGATCGCCGCGTTTCTGCCGCTGTTTTTCATCACGGGCATGATGGGCCCCTATATGCGCCCCATGGCGCTCAACGTGCCGCTTGCCATGCTGGCGTCGATGCTGGTGTCGTTCGCCATCACGCCCTGGGTTTCCGACAAGCTGCTGCGCGAAAAGACCGACGCGGTCGTCGAGGAGTTCGACGTCAAGCGAACGATGGGATACCGGATCTACAGCAAAGCCATGCGACCGTTCGCGGATTCCCGCCGCAACGGCGTGCTGCTGCTGGCCGGAACCGGCGTGCTGTTTGTCCTCTCGCTGATGCTGGTAAAGACCGGCGGGGTTCCGCTCAAGATGCTGCCTTTCGACAACAAGAACGAGTTCCAGATGCTTGTGGACATGCCCGAATCGGCCACGCTGGAAACCACGGATGCCGTGGTGCGCGAGCTGGAGGACTATCTTCGCACGCTGCCCGAGGTGACCGACTTCACCTCCCTGGTGGGCGCCGGGTCGCCCATGGACTTCAACGGGCTCGTGCGCCACTATTATTTGCGGCAGGGGCCCCACGTGGCCGACATCCGGGTGAACCTGCTTCATCGCAGCAAGCGGATAATGGACAGCCATTCCATTATCCTTCGCATCCGGAACGAGGTGGACGCCATTGCCCGGCGCCGGAACGCGCTCGTCAAGCTGGTTGAAATTCCGCCGGGCCCGCCCGTTCTTTCGACGGTGGTGGCCGAGATTCGGGGACAGCCCCATCACGACTACAAGGATCTGATCGCGGCCGCCGGAGTGGTCAAGGGCTGGCTTGAGAAGGAGCCGGGCGTCGTGGATGCGGATGACACCGTCGAGGCCGACCAGGCGGAGTTCTTCTTCCGCGTGGATCGCGAGAAGGCCGGCCTGAACGGGATTTCCGCGGAGGATATCACCCAGACGCTCGCCCTTGCGCTGCAGGGGATGCCCGGAGGCACGCTTCACGATCCCGGGCAGCAGAACGAGGTGCCGATCATGTTGCGCCTGCCGCGCGACAAGCGGTCCGATATCGCGTTGCTGAAGAACATTGTCGTGAAGGGGCGAAGCGGGCGCGCGGTTCAGCTGGGCGAGCTGGGAAGCTTCGAAAGCGGGTCGGTCGAGAAGACGATCTTCCATAAGAACCTGGAGCGCGTGGTGTATGTGACGGCCGAGATGGCGGGGCGCGGGCCGGCGTATGCCGTGCTGAATCTTCAGAAAAAGTTTTCGGAACACCCGCTGCCCGAAGGGCTGAGCATCGACTGGCGGGGAGAAGGCGAATGGAAGATCACGCTCGACGTGTTCCGCGACCTGGGCATCGCCTTCGCGGCGGCGCTGGTGGCCATTTATGTCCTGTTGGTCTATGAGACGGGATCGTACGCGCTGCCCGGCGTCATCATGATGTCGATCCCGCTCACGCTCATCGGCATCCTGCCCGGCTTCTGGCTGCTCAACCTGATCGTGGACAAGCCCGTGGGCGGATTCGGCAATCCGGTCTTCTTTACGGCCACGGCCATGATCGGCATGATCACCCTGGCCGGGATCGTGGTCCGGAACGGCATCCTTCTGGTGGATTTCATCCGAAACGCGGTGGAGCGCGGCGCGACCGTGCGCGACGCGGTGTTCGAGGCGGGGGCCGTGCGGTTCAGGCCGATCTTCCTGACGGCCTCCACCACAATGCTGGGAACGTGGCCCATCACGCTTGACCCGATCTTCAGCGGGCTCGCCTGGGCCATCATCTTCGGGCTGTTCGTCTCCACGGCCTTCACCCTGCTCGTCATCCCCACCGCGTATGTGATGATTTACGGCGGGAAGACGGAAAAGAAAACGCTCCAGTAGCGCCTGATGGGGAACGGCCATGAACAAAGAACGCGCTGATAAAGCAGGGGTGCAGGCCGGCGCCGAAAGCATTCTTGAAAGCATCTCGGATGGTGTGTTCACCGTCGATGCCGGATGGCGTATCACCTCCTTTAACCGGGCGGCTGAGATCATCACGGGCATCCGCCGGCGGGATGCGATTGGCAAGACCTGCTCGGATGTGTTCCGCGCCAGCATGTGCGAAACGGACTGCGCACTTCGGCATACGGTCAAGACCGGCAAGCCTGTCGTCAACAAGTCCGCGTTTATCGTGGATGCCAATGGCCGCCGGATTCCGATTTCCGTGTCGACGGCCATTCTTCGCAATGGACGGGGTCGGATTGTCGGAGGGGCGGAGACATTTCGGGATCTCAGCCTGGTCGAAGAATTGCGCAAGGAGTTGGAGGGGCGGGTCCAGGTGGGGGACCTTGTGAGCCGGAGCGCCGCCATGCGGCGTATTTTCGATGTTTTACCCCAAGTCTCCGCCAGCGATGCGACGGTGCTGATTCTCGGGGAAACCGGCACGGGCAAAGAACTCCTGGCGCGTGCCATCCACAACTTGAGCCCGCGGGAAAACAAGCCGTTTATCGCGGTCAACTGCGGCGCCTTGCCCGACACCCTGCTGGAATCGGAGCTGTTTGGCTACATGAAGGGCGCCTTTACCGGCGCGACTAGGGATAAACCGGGCCGCTTTGCGCTGGCCGAGGGCGGCACGGTGTTTCTGGACGAGATCGGCGACATCAGCCCCGCCCTTCAGGTCCGCCTTCTTCGCGTGCTCCAGGAAAAGACATACGAGCCCCTGGGGGGGACCCGTGTGTTGCACGCCAACGTGCGGGTGGTGGCGGCCACGCACCGTGATTTGACCGAGCAGATCCGCAAAGGCGCTTTTCGCGAAGACCTGTTCTATCGCCTGAATGTCGTGAAAGTGGACCTGCCGCCTCTGCGGAGGCGCAAGGAGGACATCCCCCTGCTCATCGAGCATTTTATCGGGCGATTCAACCTGCGGCAGGGAAAGGCCATTTCCGGAGTCGCTCCCGAGGCCATGGCGCTCCTGATGGCGCATGACTATCCTGGCAACGTGCGGGAGTTGGAGAATGTTATCGAGCGGGCTTTCGTCTTGTGCGCCGCGGGAAACATCGAACGCAGACATTTGCCGGCGGAACTCGCCGGTCAATTGCCCCCGGTCCCCGCTTCAGCCGGCGAGAGCATGGCCGCCCAGGCTCATGCCGCCGAAGCGCAAGCCATCCGGGCAGCACTGGAAGGGTGCGGTTTCAACCGTCAGGCCGCCGCCCACGCGCTGGGCCTGCACAAGAGTACGCTGTTTCGAAAAATCAAAGCCTTGGGACTTGAGCTGCCGGATCGGGATGGCCGGTCCCACTCTAAATAGAGTCGCATTTTTGCGACTGTTTGTCATCCGTACAGATTCATTTCTGCTACTGTAACATAGGTTTCAAATTTCGTTGCCGGCTGCATCTTGCGTTGCCGCAACTACTTGCGTCTCTATTTGGGCGCCCTTGTATCTGGCACGGTTCATGCAGTACTGATCCTTGTCATTCGAAAGGAGAGAGAGGCCATGAGACTGGCGGTGGCAACATGGAATGGAAGGGTTTCGCCGGTCTTCGATGTGGCCAGGCAGGTGGAGATCCTTGATGTGGAAGACGGGCGGGTGGATGCCCGGAGTGTGGAGTCCCTGCCGGGAACGGATCCGCAGGCTCAGGCGGACCGGTTGGTGGCGCTGGGGCCGCGGGTATTGATTTGCGGGGCGGTATCCGGTCAGATGGCAGGTGCGTTGGCCCGGGCGAGAGTCCGGGTTGTTCCGTTCATGGCCGGAGACGTGGAGGATGTGATTCTCGCCTGGCAGGAGGGAACCTTGATGGAGTTTCTCATGCCGGGTTGTTGCGGCCGGATGAACCCATGCCGTGGAAGAGGCAGGGGTCAGGGCGGCCGGGGGGGTCGAAAGAAAAAGGAAGGCGTCATGAAAATCGCAATCTCCGCAACGGGGCCGAGCATGTCGAGCAGCGTGGATCCGCGTTTTGGGAGAGCCAGGTGTTTCATGGTTGTGGACGCGGAGTCCGGGGCTTCTGAGGCTCACGACAACGAGCAAAACCTGAATGCGGCGCAAGGCGCGGGCATCCAGTCCGGCGAAACGGTCGCGCGACTAGGCGTGCACGCCGTCATCACGGGCAATGTGGGCCCCAAGGCGTTTCGCCTCCTGAATGCGGCGCAGATCAAGGTCTATTTGTGCGGCGAGGGAACCGTCGCAGAAGCCGTTGGCCGGTTCAAGGCGGGTGAGTTGAAGGAGGCCCCGGCGGCTAACGTTGAAGGACATTGGTAAAGGCGCATGGGCATGAGCTTGAAAATCTCGATTGCCAGCGGGAAGGGCGGAACGGGGAAAACCACCGTCGCGGTGAATCTTGCCAGCGTCTTGGCAACCAGCGGCCAAAGGGTTCAATACCTCGACTGCGATGTCGAGGAACCGAACGGCCACCTCTTTCTTAAGCCGGCCCTGGAGACGTCCGAACCCGTGGGCATTCCCGTGCCGGTGGTTGACGAAAAACTCTGCACAGGGTGCCGCAAATGCTCCGAGGTTTGCCGGTACCATGCCATCGCCATGTTGAAAAAACCGCTGGTCTTTCCGGAACTCTGCCATGGATGCGGCGGCTGCGCACTCGTATGCCCCGTACATGCCCTTCGCGAACAAAACCGGCCGATCGGCGTGGTCGAAACCGGCAGGTCGGCCGGTGTGCTTTTTGTCCAGGGCCGGTTGAACGTGGGCGAGCCCATGGCGCCGCCGCTGATTCGTTCCGTGAAGAAAAAGGCGATCACGGACGGAATTGCCATTCTGGACGCGCCGCCCGGAACCTCGTGCCCGGTGGTGACCTCGGTTCGGGACGCCGACTATGTGCTCTTGGTAACGGAGCCCACCCCGTTCGGGCTGAACGATCTGCGACTGGCCGTCGAAATGGTCCGGCAACTCGGCATCCCCCACGGGGTGGTAATCAATCGGGCCGATTCCGGGGATGGCCGCGTGCGTGATTACTGCGGAGAAACGCAAATACCCCTCCTGCTGGAACTGCCCGATGACCGGCGCGTGGCGGAAGCCTACTCCCGCGGACGGATGGCGGTTCATGTGTTGCCGGAATGGACAGGCCTGATGAGACACCTCTGGAACCGTATGACCGCCGGGCTGGAGATAAAAGACACATCTCTAACCGACAGATATAAGAACAAGGAGAAGAGATATGCCGGTTGATCGCGCCCTGTCAGCCTACCAAAAAGAACGTCTAAACTGCGCGCAAAGCGTCCTGCGCGCCTTTCAAACGCATCGGAACATTCCCGAAGACGACATCATCAAGGCCAAGCATCATGGCGGAGGCCGCGCCGAAGCGGGATTGTGCGGAGCCTTGCACGCCGCGCTCCAGTTGGTCGACAAACCGGAAGCGCGCCGGCATTTGCGGGAGGCGTTTGTGGTGGCCGCAGGCGCGGACACGTGCCGTGAGATCAAGCGTACCACGCGCACCCCCTGCGTTGAATGCGTGCGTATCGCCGCCAGCCTGTTGGTCGACCATGGCGTCACGCGGCCGGCAGACGCGCACAACACGAAGGAAGTGTGATGTGAGGGAGATCGTCGTCATCAGCGGCAAAGGAGGCACGGGCAAGACGAGCCTGACCGCCTCGTTCGCGGCGTTGGCCGGAAACGCGGTTCTGGCCGACTGCGACGTGGACGCCGCGGATCTGCATCTGGTGCTGGCGCCCACCATCCGGCAACGCGAGGATTTTCGGTGCGGAAACGAGGCGGTGATCCGACAGAAAGACTGCATCGGTTGCGGAGCCTGCCTGGCCCGGTGCCGGTTCGACGCCGTCCACAGGACGGATGGCGGCGCAGGTGACTCCGTATTCACCATTGACCCATCGGCCTGCGAGGGTTGTGGCGTTTGCGTGGGGTCGTGTCCCGTGAAGGCGATCGATTTTCCCGAACGACTGAGCGGCGAATGGTATGTTTCCGACACCCGTCACGGCCCCATGGTTCATGCGCGGCTGATCCCCGGCGGCGAGAATTCCGGCAAACTGGTCAGCAAGGTTCGGGAAGCCGCGCGCGAACTTGCCGAGAAGCGGAAGGCCGGCTTGATTCTCGTGGACGGCCCTCCCGGTATTGGCTGTGCAGTGATCGCCTCGGTGACGGGGGCCTCGCTGGTCCTGGTTGTGACCGAGCCTACCCTGTCGGGATCTCATGATCTGGGGAGGGTGCTGGAATTGGCACGCCACTTCGCTATACCCGCGGCCGTGTGCGTGAACAAGTGGGATTTGAACGCGGAGATGACGGAGCGGATCGAGTCCGAGGCCCGCCGGGCCGGGGCCTCGATCGCGGGGCGCGTGAGGTATGACAAGGGCGTCACTCGCGCCCAATTGCAGGGGCTGTCGGTCGTTGAAACCGACGCCGGTGCGCTTGGCGCCGATATACGGGCTGTCTGGGAGAAGCTACTTCAATTTTAAAGGAACGACAGTATGGCAAACAATCGGAAATGCAGTCACAATCAGGATCCATCGGCCGGGCAGGGAGCCTGTTCCGCCAATCACCATTCGGCTGAGCCGCGACTCGTCGAGGATATGGAACAGCAGGAACTCGAAAAACGGATGGGACGAATCCGTCATAAGATCCTGGTGATGTCTGGCAAGGGCGGCGTGGGCAAAAGCACCGTGGCCGCCAACATGGCCGTCTCGCTGGCGCTTGCCGGCAAAAAAGTCGGGCTGATGGATATCGACATCCATGGGCCCAGCATCCCCAAGATGATGCGCCTGGAGGAGTCGGCCGTACAGACAAAGGAAGGCGTTCTCCAGCCTGTTGAAATCGCCGGCATCAAGGTGATGTCCATCGGGTTCCTGTTGCGGGGCCGGGACGATGCGGTTATTTGGCGCGGCCCCCTGAAGATGAGTCTGATCAAGCAGTTTCTCAAGGATGTGGAGTGGGGTGAACTGGACTATCTCATTATTGATTCACCCCCCGGAACGGGCGACGAACCGTTGTCGGTTTGCCAACTGGTGAAAAACCCGGCCGGCGCCGTGGTGGTGACCACGCCTCAGGATGTGGCCACCGCTGACGTGCGTAAATCCCTAAATTTCTGCAGTCAACTTGAACTTCCCGTACTCGGCGTAGTTGAAAATATGAGCGGGTTCGTCTGTCCGAAATGCGGCGAGGTGACGGACATCTTCAAGAGCGGCGGCGGGGAGCGGATGGCCGCCGAGATGGGCGTGCCGTTCCTGGGCCGAATCCCGATCGATCCCAAGGTTGGCGAGGCGTGCGATTCGGGGACGCCGTTTGTCTATCACTACAACAAGACGGAAACCGCCAAGGCCTTCGAGCGGGTCATCGCGCCCATCCTGGCCCTGTCCGATCATCATCGGGAACAGTCTTCCGCATCCCAAACCACAAAAGAAGGAGACCGTGTCATGAAAATTGCCATACCCCTGGCCGACGGAAAACTGTGCATGCATTTCGGCCACTGCGCCCAGTTCGCCCTGTTGGCGGTGGACGAAAAGGCCAAGAAGATCGCGGATAAGCAACTGTTGACGCCTCCGCCTCACGAGCCGGGTGTTCTCCCGCGCTGGCTGCACGAGCAGGGCGCCACGGTGATCATCGCAGGGGGCATGGGGCAGCGCGCCCAGGCGCTCTTTGCCGAGAGCGGCATCAAGGTCGTGGTTGGCGCTCCGGCCGAAACGCCTGAAAAACTCGTGTCCCAGTACCTGGCGGGGACGCTGGTTTCCGGGGCGAATGTCTGCGATCATTGACCGTCATCGAGGGACTTGCCGTGCTTCAGTCAAATCTGCATGCGCAGTGCATACTCTGCGGAGCCGGGCATCCGCACGGATGCCGGCTTGTGTTCACCACCTGCGCGGATGGGCATGTGGAGGCGACGTTCCCCTGTGACCGGCAGTACCAAGGCTACGCGGGATATCTGCACGGCGGCGTCATTGCCGCGCTCCTGGACAGCGCCATGACGAACTGCCTATTTGCCCACGGGCGAGTTGCATTGACCGGAGAGCTCGCCGTGAGGTTCCTCAAACCGGTAATTGTGAATCGGCCCGCTCTGGTTAGCGCCCGGCTGGCGGAATCGCTAGCGCCGCTTTTCAAGATGCGGGGCGAAATACGTCAGAATGGAGAGCTCATGGCAAGGGCATCCGCGAAATTCATGGAAGTTCGGATGCCGGATTCGAGTGTTGGCACCGAAATCGACGTTGGCTAGCCTGAAGTGTAGAACGACAACAAACAGAAGGAGAGTCATTGTGAACGAGCTACCCGTAACGAGATTGCCATTGATTGGAGAAAAAGCGCCTTCATTCAAGGCGGAAACAACCCAGGGCCCCCTCAACTTTCCGGATGATTTCAAGGGAAAGTGGGTGGTCTTCTTCTCGCACCCGGCGGATTTCACGCCCGTGTGCACGACTGAATTCATGACCTTCGCCAGCATGCAGCCCGAGTTCGAGGCCCTGAACTGCAAGCTGCTGGGGCTCTCGATCGACAGCACCTACAGCCATATTGCGTGGCTGCGGACCATCAAAGAGAAGATCGATTACAAGGGCATGAAAAATGTCGAAGTCATGTTCCCTGTCATCAGTGATCTGACCATGGAGGTTTCCAAGGCGTTCGGCATGCTCCAGCCCGGAGCCAGCAACACGCAGGCCGTGCGCGCGGTGTTCATCATCGATCCGGAGGGCAAGGTCAGGGCGATCCTGTATTACCCGCTCTCGAACGGGCGGAATATGCAGGAGGTTAAGCGGCTGCTGACCGCCATGCAATATTCCGACCAGTACAAGATCGCCACGCCGGCCAACTGGCAGCCGGGCGACGATGTGATCGTGCCTCCGCCGGGATCGTGCGGCGTGGCCAAGGACCGTATGACCAAGCCCGATCCCGACGTGAAGTGCCTGGACTGGTTCATGTGCCTGAAGAAGTGCCCGAAGCCGTAACCGTTCACAGAGTGCGGAAGGCGGGGAGCGCTCCTCGCGTTCCGACCCGTCGTCCCCTTTTCGAGGCGCTATTTCTTGTTGACGGCATGAATGGCAAGTGAGATTGTTAGTGATACTATAAATCATGAAACGCCTGTCCGCCATTTTGCTTGTCGTTTTATTCGCCCTTGGCGTCGTCGTCATTCCGTCCGTTCATCACGCGCGTTGCGCCGAAGGCCATGCCGCTCACGAATCCGGCAACTGCGCCATCTGCCAAACGGCCCAGACGCCGGTTCGGTTTTCGCCGGCCAGCCTGGTGCCCGCGGGAGCTGTTTGCCTGATCGATACGCTTATTCCCGCGGCTCAGTGTATTCCGCCATTCTCGTCTCGTATCGTCACCCAGGCGCGCGCGCCTCCGGTTTGAGTCGTCCCTTATCTTTTTCGTGACACCGTCACGAAGCAATCGGGCGTTTGCCCGGATTATACGACTCAAAAACCAATCCCAACAGGAGCATTCTCATGCGCAATTATGTCGCGCTTTTCGTTCTGCCGCTTTTGGCGGCTTATCTGACATCGACAGATGCCGCCGCTCAACCCACCTCGCCAGGCACAGGCCTTTCGGGCGCACCCCGCAGCTTCCAATCCTTCAACCCCGACGTGTCGGCCATTGTGGATGTGTTTTACCACGCTGACGATTCGAAGGAAGGCATCAGCCACATTCTGGCGGAGATGTCCGGCTTCGGTCACGCGCACAGCGGCGAGGAGCATCATCACCATGGGCCAGACGAGGGATTCAACTTGCGGCATCTGGAACTGCAGTTCTCCGCGGACGTGGACCCGTACTTTAAGGGCTGGGCAATTGCCGCCATTGACCTCGAAAGTGCGGAAATGGAGGAAGCCGTGATCGAAACCACCTGTCTGCCTTGGGGCCTCAAACTCAAAGGCGGCAAGTTCTTCAGCGATTTCGGTTACATCAATGCCCAGCATTCACACCAGTGGGATTTCACGGATCA